>JAQXNW010000104.1 GCA_029098205.1 Eubacteriales bacterium
AGAGCAATCAGTATCGCTGCCTGAACCATCTCGATTCCTTTTTTTGAGCGGAATTTCTTTATCATCCTCTGTTTTTTCATCCCCCATTGAAATTTCATAGTATCCCCTTTCATGATCAAGTTTCCAGTATCATCGGCGCAGTTGTAACAAGAAGCAGGGAAACGAGCAGCACAGACAGCGGCAGAACCAGCTTCGTTTCCGCTTTCTTCCCGGATTTTTCAGCAAGGCGTTTTCTTTCCTCCCACAAACGATCGCTTTCCCTCCTAAGAAGCAGCGTAAAATCAGATCCTTTCTCCCTGTATTCACAAAGCAGTCCGGCCTGCCTTGAAAGCGCTCGATTCTTACCACGGTACGCTTCCTGCTTGTAAACTAAAATCGGATCAAGACCGGAGCGTTCCGAGTTCATTTTTACCTTCCGGAGAAAATCTCCAAAAGGCCCAACATCATCCTCGTTCGAAGCCATTGCTCTTTGAAACGCCTCAGAGAGCACGATTCCGCTTTCAAGCATCATCAATATCTGATCATTAAAAGACGGAAGCGATGTGCCAAGCTGAATTTCCCGTCCTTGCTCAAAAGAGCGCGCTTTTGCTTTTTCCGAAACAAATAACAAAATGAGAAGCATCGGATAAAGAGAAAAAATATATATCCACTGCAAATTCTTTGTTTTCTTCCAGTGCAGTTTTGTCCCGTCTGATAGATGATCCGGAAGAAGAATTTTTTTCTTTCTGCTGTATTTTACATTCATCAGCGCATCTGATAATTCTTTCGAAAAATCTTCTTTAAGTGCGGAACTTTTCTTATTTTTCTCCTCTTTATTTACTCCGGATACCGTGATCACCAGTTTTTTTTGAATCTTCTTTCCTCCTTTTTCAGCGGTAACAACGGCTGGATAAGAAATCGTCTCTTCCTCACTGTCTCTGTAAAAGCCAAGGATCTTTCCATAATCGCCGACAATATACGCTTTTGAATCGGACATATTCCGCAGGAAGGAAAGGCCCGCCAGAAGAGCGATTGCAGCGAGAAGAATTCGCTCTTTCTTTCTGTTTTCCGGAGAAATAAGATAAGACAGAAACCGTTTTCCCTCTTTTTTCCATTCATCAGATTTCAATTTTTAAAATCCTTTCTGTCAGGAAGCATGCGATTCCCAAAAGAGCAAGAACCGCCGTCATCACGAATCGACCACGGATTCCTTCATACAATATATGAATGTAATCCGGTGAAGATATACGAAGAAATGTAAGCAAAAGAAATGGCATCAGCAGAAGAATCCGGCCTTCCAGTTTCTTCTCTTCGCCCATAATTTCAATTTCTTTCTCGATTCGAATTTTCTCACTGATCATTCTTGCCGTATTTTCCATCGCATGAATCAAATTTCCTCCGGATGAGCGATTGATTTCATAGCATTCCAGAAAATCCCGAACCTCCTCGATTCCGCATCGATCGTACAAATTTCTAAGAAGCAAGACTTCATCCTCTTTCTTCTCCATGCCCTTTCGGAGTACCCTGATTTCCTGCAGAATCGGCGCGGACTCTCTGTACATGAATTCGAGATTTTTCTCCGCTTCCTGTACGGATTCAGCCAAATGTCTTCCTGAAGAAAATGAAATTGCAGCAAAATTTAAAAAATCCTGAAAACCCGTCCTCAAATCCTTCCGTATTTTTTCCAAGCGGTACTTGCTGTAAAATAATTTAGTTGGCTTATATAAAATCAGAACCAGAAACATCGGGAGCGGACTGTCATAGAAGAGAATCCCTGTCAGAAGGCAGAACGCGGCTCCTGCCAGGAACAGCCCGATTTTCTCCTGCCTGTTTAACACATATTCCTGATAGTTCATATTATTCAATCCTGCCCTATTTCATGAACTTCACAGACTTCAGGTGATTTTTCGTACGGTAAAGTCCGTTTTTCGAATCATACAGAAATAAAGGATTCAGAAGATATTCTCCGTCTTTATATCCGGTCAGCTCCTGAATTTCCGTAACACGGCGCCGCCCGTCAGAAAAACGCGTCATGTGGATCATAATATCCAATCCTTCTACAATCTGCATCGCAGCCGCTTGCAGCGGGGTCCCCTCATTCTGAATACACATCGCCTCAAGACGCCGAAGCATACCCGCGACTGAGTTGGCATGACCTGTGCTCATACCGTCATGTCCAGTATTCATAGCCTGTAGCATGTCGATGGCTTCCTTTCCCCTCACCTCTCCGACAATAATACGATCCGGCCTCATTCGAAGACTCGTACGTATCAGCTCTTCCAAACCAATCTTTCCCTGTCCGAGCATATTCATTGTATGACATTCCATCTGTACTATATTACGAATGGAAAAAGGCTGGATTTCCTGACTGTCTTCAATGATCACAACCCGTTCGTTTTCTGGAATATACTCAGTCAAAGCATTTAAAAAAGTAGTTTTTCCGGACGAAGTTCCGCCGCTGATAAAAATATTACAGCCTTGGCTTATCACCTCCTTTAAAAACAGCGCGCATTCTCGGTTTGCTGCACCAGAAGAAATCATATCCGCCATTTTTATCCATTTTTTGGAAAACTTTCGGATCGTCAGTACCGGTCCATTATGAGCAACATTCTGAAGCACAGCATTCACTCTGGAGCCGTCAGAGAGCCTCGCATCCAGAATCGGATTTCGTTCGTTAATCTCTCTTCGGACATTCGCCGCGATGCTTCGGATTATTTCCTCTAATTCTTCCGTAGAATTGAAAATAATCCGGCTTCGATGAATTCCAGAATCGGTTTCCAGGAAAATATGATCCGGACCATTTATCATGATCTCATGTATTTCCGGATCCTTTAGCCAATACTCCAAAATTCCGAAACGGGACCGAAGACGATAGAAGGTTAATTCAGACGCAGCTAAGAGAAGTGAAAGTGAAATCCTATCACCATCCGAAAGCATCATCTCCTGAATTGCACGAAGAACCGTCTCGTCGGAATCCTCAGACCGAAATCCTTCTGCATCCTCCTTCATCTTCGCCCTGCACTTCTCCTCCGCTTCCGCAAGATATCGGCGTACTGCTGCCTGATCTGCCTCCGTTATGGATTCGTTTTGCAATCTCCGCTGTCTCCAGTCCATAATTTCCCTTCACCTGAATACGGATCTTTCCGCCCATAGAAACAAAACTCATTGGAGAATCAGAAATAGATAATGAGTCCGTTTCTCCTTCCTGGAAATTTACCACTGTCATTATATTTCTCGCCTTCTTCTCAAATCGTGCCTCTGCTTCTCTTTCCGAAGAATATCCGGCACGCCTTCCATCCTTAACAAATATCGAAAAATCAGAAGAAAGAAATAATCTGGCAGAAAGTCCATATAACACGCTGCCGAGATCAAACAGAACATAATCATATCGATTCAGTTCCGATATGAGAAACAACAGGCAATCGATCGTCACCTCCGAGAAATCCTCTGCATACCTGCCCAAAGAACCTACCGCTAAATGATCGGAAAGTCCGCTTTCGGAAATATACGGCGCTAAAGAAAATCCTGATTTATCAACAGGAAATTCCTGCTCCATCCGCTTTAGGGACAGGAAGAAACGACCGGCTCCAAGACTCCTTGCTGCAGGAAAATAATCCTCCGAGCTGTCATTCGGTGCCATAGAAATATAAAGCACACGGCATCCGTAAATGTAGCGAAGCATATAAGCCGTTGAAAGAGTCACGGAAGTAACGCCGGATCCGCCATAGCAGGAAGCAAAGGAAATCACCGGAACCGGCGGCGGATTTGAAGCAAAAGACCGGTCTCCCGTAATCCTCTGATAATATCGAAATAAATACGAAACCATTCCGGATACGTTCCCATCATTCGGAATACGTTCCGGTGCTGATATACGGCGATGAGAAAAACGATCCATCCCAGAGACCCATAACTGAAAATGGAATGCAGAATTCGAAGGAAGATATGAATCGAATATAAGCAGAGAAGCTGCATCAGGATCACAGGAAACAAAATCCGTATCCAGAAGGCAGGATGCTGAATCCGAAGCGTACGGCACAGCAGAGAATCCGTCTGATAAAGGTTCCTCCTCTAAATCACAAAATCCAGGTGATACGATCTCCACCAGCATACGGCCAGGTGAGAAAAGCATAAGCCCATTGGAAATGCGATTCGCGAACTCCGAATTTCGAAGCATGACATAGACACGCATCAAAGTATGAGACATAATCCATTCCCTTCTTTCCTTCTTCAAAATATCTCCGTCAGCCCGGATCTAAATTAATTAATCATAACAAAATTCTTTGTCCTTCCTTGTGAAGTAATCGTAACATTTCCCCAAAAAACATGTCAACCATTATTTGCCATTTTTTACAGTTTTAACATTTTTAGAGTTTCCTATTGTATTTCCATGCGCACAGGCATATAATACTGAATTGTAAAAATGAATATTCTTCGGGGCGGGGTGAAATTCCCCACCGGCGGTGACAGCCCGCGAGCCTTTTGGCAGGAATCGGTGAAATTCCGATGCCGACAGTATAGTCTGGATGATAGAAGAATGTGAAGTCGAATTTTTGATTGCGTTCGCTCCGGGATTTTCCCGGAGTTTTTGTTTTTCACAGAGTTCTCTATAGAATCACTTCTATTTGCTTTGCCTCGCGGAATTTTTCCGAGGGGCCTTTTTATTGCCCCGAAAACGCTGAAATGAAATCTTTTCCGAAAGGTCTGAAGAGAATGATCTATAAAAATGTTCAGCCAGAAGGCAAATCCTTTTATATGCGGAAAGCCATCTCCCTTGCTCTGCAGGGAGGCGGCTATGTAAATCCGAATCCCAGAGTCGGCGCAGTCATTGTAAAGAACGGCCGCATTATTGGTGAAGGATGGCATGCGAAGTACGGAGATCTTCATGCGGAAAGAAATGCTTTAAAAAACTGCACGGAGGACCCGAAAGACGCGGAAATCTATGTAACGTTAGAACCCTGCTGCCATTACGGCAAGCAGCCTCCCTGTACAGAGGCCCTTCTTGCTGCGGGAATCCGGAAAGTATACATCGGTTCCAGGGACCCGAATCCGCTCGTTCACGGAAAAGGCGCCGCTTTTCTGAAAGAGCATGGAATTGAAGTGGAGGAAGACGTGTTAAAAAGCGAATGCGACCGTCTGAACCCTTCCTTTTTCCATTATATTTCAAAGAAAATGCCATTCGTGACTTTGAAATATGCGATGACGCTCGACGGGAAAATCTCTACAAAAACGGGAAAATCCAAATGGATTACAGGTCCTGAAGCACGAAAAAAAGTGCATGAGATACGCGGTATGCATACGGGAATTCTTGCCGGAATCGGAACCGTGCTTGCGGATAACCCGTTCTTAACCTGCCGGGACGCGGACGGACTGAATCCGGTCCGCATCATCGCTGACAGCCATCTCCGCACGCCGATCACTTCAAACATCGTCCAGGATATCAAAAATGCGGATCCGGAGCGTTCCCGTTTCCCCAGAACCATTCTTGCAACAACAGTTGATGATGACAGCAGGCTGGAACCATACCGGGAAATGGGATGCACAATCCTGAATGTGCCGATGGACAAAGACGGTGAGCTGGATCTTCCGATCCTGATGCAGAAATTAGGAGATCTTGGAATTGACAGTATCCTTCTGGAAGGCGGCGGAACCCTTGCGTGGAACATGCTCCGCGAAGGCTTCGTACAGCGCATATGCGCCTTTGCCGCACCGAAAATTTTCGGAGGCAGCAGCGCGAAAACACCGATCAGCGGCCAGGGAATCGACCGGCCGGATGAAGCGTGGACTTTGCTGAATCCGGAAATTTCGATTATCGGACAGGATTTGCTCATAGAAGGAGATGTCGCAGCATGTTTACCGGAATAATTGAAGAAACCGGCACGATCCGGGGAATCAGCAGTCACGGAGGATATGGCGAAATAAGAATCGCCTGCCGAACGGTTCTCGGAAAAACCATACCGGACGAGGTTCCTACGAAAACCGGCGACAGCATCTCCGTAAATGGGATCTGTCTCACCGTGACCAAGATTCTTCCGGATGGTTTTACAGCCGATGTCATGCCGGAAACGGTCCGAAGATCCGCGCTTCACTGTCTGAGTACAGGAAGCCGTGTGAACTTGGAACGCGCAATGCCCATGAACGGAAGATTCGGAGGACATATTGTCTCCGGACACATTGACGGAACCGGTTCCATTCTTTCGATGAAGGAAGAAGGAAACGCCGTTCTTCTCCGCATCGGCATTCCGGATACAATGGCGCCTTATATCGTGGAAAAAGGCTCCATTACGATCGACGGCATCAGCCTGACCGTCGCAGCTATAAATACGGCGCCCAGCTCTTTCGACTTCACCGTTTCCATTATCCCCCATACGCTTTCGGAAACCTCTTTGTCCGAAAGAAAAACAGGAGATCTCGTCAATCTGGAAACGGATCTGATCGGAAAATATGTAGAACATCTGCTTAGATACGGACCGATGCCAGACGAAAATGCACATTCCTTTGAATCATCCGATCCGCAGAAAGAACGTGACCGAAGACTTGAAGCTCTTCTTCGGAACTTTTAGAAGTATTTGAAGCAAGTAACCGGAAGATCGTACGTTTCTTTATATATTCAGTACGATCCCGCATTCTGAAAAAAATAAACGTAAGAGAAAGAAAGGACAGAAAAATGAATCAGGAAATTAAGCAGCCGGACGGAACCGAAAAAAATCAGATCGATCTTCCGGAGGGATTTGTATTCAGCACAATTCCGGAGGCGCTGGAAGATCTTCGAAACGGAAAAATCATTCTCTGCGCGGATGATCCGGACCGTGAAAACGAAGGCGATATGATCCTGGCAGGAAAATTCGCAACCACCGAAAACATGAACTTCATTGCCAGCGAAGCCAAAGGGCTCATCTGCATGCCAATGGGAATCGAAGCGGTCAAAAGGCTTCATCTTCCGCAGATGGTCGAAGACAATACGGACAACCACGAAACAGCATTTACCGTGAGTATCGACCATGTCTCCACGACGACCGGAATTTCCGCTGTTGAACGGGGAATTACAGCACGTATGGCGGCAGATCCGAACAGCAAACCGCAGGATTTCCGAAGACCGGGTCACATGTTCCCTCTTATGGCAAAGAAAAACGGCGTTTTCGATCGAAATGGCCACACGGAAGCGACCGTGGATCTTCTCCGCCTCGCAGGCATGGAACCGGTCGGAATCTGCTGTGAAATTATGCGTGAAGACGGCACAATGATGCGGACTCGTGAGCTCGCAGAATTCGCTATGAAACATAACCTGAAGTTCATTACGATCCGTGAACTTCAGGAATACCGCAAAAAACACGACAAGTTGGTGGAAAAGGTCACCGTAGCCGAACTTCCAACCCGTTTCGGCGATTTTAAAGCGCACGTGTATATCAACAAACTGAATGGAGAACATCATATCGCGCTCGTGATGGGAGACATCGGAGACGGAGAAAACGTGCTCTGCCGCGTACATTCAGAATGCCTGACCGGCGACGCGCTTGGATCGATCCGCTGCGACTGCGGACAGCAGCTTCATTCCGCCATGAAACAGATCGCGGATGAAGGCCGGGGTGTTCTTCTCTACATGCGTCAGGAAGGACGCGGAATCGGCCTTGTAAACAAACTCCGCGCCTATGCGCTTCAGGATCAGGGAATGGATACGCTGGAAGCGAACCTCGCGCTCGGATTCCCCGGCGATATGCGTGAATATTATACAGGCGCTCAGATTTTGAAAGATCTGGGAATCCACACAATGCGTCTTCTGACAAACAACCCGCAGAAAATTTACGAATTAAAGGAATACGGCCTTGAGATTCTGGAGCGGATCCCGATCCAGATGCCTGCTACCTCCAAGGATCTGTTCTATCTGAAAACGAAGCAGAACAAAATGGG
>JAQXNW010000105.1 GCA_029098205.1 Eubacteriales bacterium
GAGCTCGACCGCGATCTTCTGGCTTCCGGCATTATTCTTCATGACATAATGAAGACGCAGGAAATCCTGTCGAATGAATACGGCGTTTCTCCCGGATATTCCATGGAAGGACAGTTCCTGGGGCATCTCGTAATGGGCGTAAAATATGTTGATAAAATGGCGGATGAGATGCGAATTCCGGAAGAGAAAAAACTGATGCTGGAACAGATGATTCTTTCGCATCACTATGAGCCTGAATTCGGAAGTCCGGTGCGGCCGCTGTTCCCGGAAGGCGAAGTCCTTCATTATCTGGATATTCTGGACGCGCGTCTTTATGAGATGTTTGATATCCTTTCTTCGGTGGATCCCGGTCATTTTTCGGACCGGATCTGGTCCCTGGAAAATCGCAGAATTTATCGGAGAAGGGGAGCGGAGTCCGTTTCCGGAGAAAACGGAAAAAAAGGAGAAACTGTTTCGGAAGAGCCAATGAATAAGTAAAAAAGTTATGAAGGAACTTACGGGGACCATCACAGAAATCGTATTTCGAAATGAGGAGAACGGATATACCGTCGCGGAACTGGAGACTGAAGAAGATCTTCATACAGTTGTCGGAACGCTTCCTGAAATTCATGAAGGGGAGAGGTGCCTTTTTCGTGGAGAATTTACCGAGCATCCGGTTTATGGAGAACAGTTCGCGTTTTCGGAATTCGAGAAGATTCTTCCGGAAACCGAGGGCGGTATCCGTGCCTACCTGTCTTCCGGAGCTCTTCCGGGTATCGGTCCCAAGACGGCGGGAGCGATTGTCGCCCGGTTTGGGACCGATACGCTTCGGATTATGAAGGAGGAACCGAACCGCCTCCTCGAAGTTTCAGGCATTGGTCCGAAAGGTCTCCGGAAAATCATGGATTCTTTTAAGGATCAGGTTGAATTTCCCAAGATTTCTCTCTTTTTTACAGAAAACGGTCTTTCTGCTTCGCAGGCTCTCCGGATGTATCGCGAATATGGAAATAACACGATTTCCATGCTGAAGGAAAACCCCTATCGTCTGATCGATGAAATCCCGGGGTTCGGATTTCAGAAGGCGGATGCGTTTGCGGAGCGTC
Organism: Eubacteriales bacterium; assembly: GCA_029098205.1. Classification (GTDB taxonomy): domain Bacteria; phylum Bacillota; class Clostridia; order Peptostreptococcales; family Anaerovoracaceae; genus Aminicella. The sequence continues at coordinate 1,083 of JAQXNW010000105.1, forward strand.
TGGGCGTTTCAGAGGATTCGGAGTTTCGAATCCGAAGCGCTGTAAAATATCTTCTTTCCCGGCATATTTCCAGGGGAAACTGCTTTACGCCGCTGGAAGAGCTGAAGGAAGAGGCGGCGGAATTTCTGGATCTTACGCGGGACCGTATTTTTGAAGTGATCGGCGTTATGGCCTTTGAAGGCGAAGTCAAGCTGGATCAGATCGATGGCGAAGATGTCATTTATCTCATTTCCTATTATCAGGCGGAAACAGAGACCGCGGCCCGGATCCTGTCTGTTTCCTCCGCCCGCGTGAAGCCTCTCCGGGCGGATATCGACGAATGCATACATTTATCGGAAGAAGAAACAGGAACCAGTCTTTCTGAGGAGCAGAAGCAGACTGTACGAAGATCTGTTTCCAGCGGGATCTCCGTAATTACGGGAGGACCGGGTACCGGAAAGACGACCGTGCTTTCGGCTCTTCTTTCGATTTTTTCATCCAGCGGAATTTCGGTGCTGCTGGCGGCGCCGACCGGGCGCGCGGCAAAACGCATTACAGAAGCGACCGGCGCGGAGGCTTTTACGATTCACAGAATGCTTGGATATACGCTGGATGAAGAAAGAGGATTCATGCGCTTCAGCAGGACAAAGGAAGATCCTCTGGATATTGACTGCGTCATCATCGACGAGGCTTCCATGATCGATCTTCTGCTGATGCATGCGATGATGGACGCGCTGAAGGACGGGACGCGCCTCATTCTGGTCGGCGATTCGGATCAGCTCCCGCCGGTCGGAGCGGGAAACGTTCTCCGGGATCTTATTGAAAGCGGGCTGATTCCGGTATCCAGGCTGAATACAATTTTCCGCCAGGCAAAGGAAAGCCGGATTGTAACGAACGCGCATCGCATTAATCAGGGTGAGATGCTGGAGGTAAACGGCAGGGACAGTGATTTCTTCTTCCTTAAGGAAAAGAACGAACGGAAGATGAAGAACCTGATCGCGGATCTTATGCTTCGGCGGATTCCGGGATATTATGAAGGAATCGAACCGAAGAGAGATATTCAGGTCATTACCCCGGTCCACAGAGGATCCGTCGGGACCGAGCAGCTGAATGCGTTGCTTCAGGACGCCTGCAATCCGCCGTCGACGGAAAAAGCGGAAAAAAAGCTGGGAAACATGATTTTCCGTGAAGGTGACAAGGTCATGCAGATAAAAAACGACTATCAACTGACGTGGACGCGCCCTGGGATCAGTGAAGAACAGTTCGGCGTTTTTAACGGGGATATGGGGATCATTCATCGGATTGACAATGAAAACGGAATTACGACCGTTCTTTATGATGAGGATCGTTTTGTTTCGTACGATAATCAGCAGCTTGAAGAGCTTTCGCTCGCCTACGCGGTTACCGTTCATAAGAGCCAGGGCAGTGAATTTCCGGTTGTGATCATGCCGATTACGTATTTTCCTCCGATGCTGGCAACCCGGAATCTTCTTTATACGGCCGTGACCCGCGGGAAGAGGCTGGTGATTCTGGTTGGAAATTATGCGGTTCTTAACCAGATGATCGAAAACGACCAGACCGGAAGACGTTGCTCCGGACTTTGTCAAAGACTGTCGGATTTTGTCCCGCTCCGCGAGGAGCAGATGGAGATAGATGAAGACAGCGGGATGCGGAACAGTAAGAATTTTAAAAAATAATAGAATATACGGATAAGTACGAATATAAGTACGAACACATGCGCCCGGGGAGAATGCGATGACGAATCAAAGAATCGGCAGCATCAAGAGAATCGCTTCGCGATTTTTGGATCTTCTTTATCCCCCGGGCCTTTATTGTAATGTGTGCGGGAATCTGATCGACGAAAAGATGCCGTACCATCTCTGCGCGCACTGTCTTAAGCATTTCCGCTGGGATATGCGGCCACCGTTTGAAATTTCCGGCCTTCGGTATATGGCCTGTGTGAAATACGGCATCTATGAGAGGAGTCTCATTTTCAGCCTGAAGTATCAGAATCGGAAGTATATTGCCAGAGATATCGCGGATATGATGGCGGATAAGCTTCAGTATGCGGGCGAAACGGGAGACGTGATCGTGCCGGTTCCTCTTTTTCCGAAGAAGGAAAAGGAGCGCGGATTCAATCAGGCGGTTTTAATTGGCGGATATCTTTCAAAGCGAACCGGAATTCCGATGCTGCCCGATGCTCTTCGGAGAGTGCGTGAAACCGTTCCGATGCGGGGACTTTCTCCGGAGGAGCGGGATGCGAATATCCAGGGGAGTTTTCAGTTAGGGGAACGGCGCATCGAATCGCTTCGAAATAAAAAAATTATTCTGCTGGATGATTTTGTTACGACCGGCGCGACAGGCAGGGAGGCGAAGCGTGCCCTGGGGCGGGCGGATCCTCAGGATGTGCTTCTTTTTTCGTTTGCCGCGCGGTATGGAGATCGGGTACGGGAATATGGAGGTCAGGCCCTGGAATATGGAGATCGGGTTCTGGAACAGGATGAGCTGGAACGGGAAGACGGTAAGATACTGGAGCGGGAAGACGATTGGAACCGGTAATTCCTGCTTTTTCAGTATGTGGATTCCTTGTATTCGAGGTTTGTTATTGCGCGGGAACGGTTCCGTTGTTAAAATACTCATTAAGCAGTCTTTGCGGGTCTGTGGTTGAAAATCCATGCCAGGTACGGGCGAAGGGATCCACGTAAGCCGGGAGCGGAGATCTCCCGGTGAGCATGGCGTACTCTAGATGTAAGTCCTCGGAAAAATTCCGGTTCAGGCGAGTGTGGGGGCAAAGACCAGGTCAGCCGCAGCTGCTTTCTTTTTATGATTTGCAGAATGCCTGGGGGCAGGGAATTTCGGGATTTTCCCTTGAAAAATGGAGGAATAAGTAAGAATGAAGGAACGTTTTCAGGGAAGCAGCAGCTATGTGGCTTCGCGGGAACTTATGAATACCGTCAATATCGCGATGACTCTGGAGAAACCGCTTCTTATTAAAGGAGAGCCGGGTACTGGAAAAACAATGCTTGCGAAAGCGATTTCGGAATCGCTTGGGAAAAAACTGATTACCTGGAACATTAAATCGACGACGAAGGCGCAGGACGGTCTTTATGTCTACGACGTCGTGCAGCGTCTTTATGACGGACAGTTCGGCGGGCATAATGTGGACGACATAGCGCATTACATTAAAATGGGAAAGCTCGGAGAGGCGTTTCAGTCAAAGGAGCAGGTCGTTCTTTTGATCGATGAGATTGATAAAGCGGATCTGGAATTTCCGAACGATCTCCTCTGGGAACTGGATCAGATGGAATTCTATATTCCGGAGACGAAGCAGACGGTGAAGGCGGTTACCCGTCCGATCGTTATAATAACTTCGAACGCGGAAAAGGAGCTTCCGGACGCTTTTCTCCGCCGATGCATATTCCATTACATTGATTTTCCGGATGAGAAGGGTATGGAAGAGATTCTTCATGTCCATTTCGATCATCTGGAGCAGGATCTTCTGAATCAGGCATTGGGTGCATTCTATTGGGTGCGGAGCCTGCCCGCCATCGAGAAGAAACCAAGTACGTCCGAGCTGATCGACTGGATCATCGCTCTTCAGGCAGGCGGTATTCCGGCGGATCAGATCCGGAGGACGATTCCGTTCGCAGGCGTACTGCTTAAGAAAGACAAGGATTTAGATACGCTTCGGGAGAATCTGTAGCCATGTTTATCGGTTTTTTCTTCCTGCTCCGCGCCCGGGGGCTGGATGTTTCGATGAAAGAATGGATGACTTTGATGGAAGGGCTAGAGAAGGGACTTGCCCAGTCCAGTCTGACAGG
>JAQXNW010000106.1 GCA_029098205.1 Eubacteriales bacterium
ATACTTTGCGTTTTGACAGCATCGCTGTTTCATATTTCTTTTGTAGTGTATTTTGTCTTATTGTTCATCCCCATTCGAAAGATTACGGAGAAGCATTATAAAACATTCCTCATTCTGATGCTGATGGCTTCGGGCATTATCTTTTTGAATGGAAACAGGATTCCCTTTTACGGGACGTTGTATGCATTGATTTTTGGTGATTGGAAAACAAATCTATATGTCGACAGCAGAACACATTTAGGATGGATCCCATATTTGCTGTATTATTTGTTTACTTTGGCATTTATTGTGATTGCCGGTCGTCTAATAAAATATGCAGAAAAGAAAAATCATATACGCTACGATAAACTCAGGGCTTTTCAAAATCTATGTATGAAGTGTGCGTTGCTGTTATCCTTCGACCTTCCGCTTGTAATGATGAATGTGGATTATTTCCGCGTCTTTTTTGCGGCTAGTTTGCTCAGCTTCATTCTTCTTTCGGCAGTGTTTGGTGAATGCACATCTGTTCGTACTAATCTCCGAGGAGACGGGGTCATAAAAAGAGAAACGGTGATTCAAAATATAAGCTGGAAAAATCGTTATGTAATGAGACGCACAGGAAGCATTGTACTTATTATACTTTTTTGGTCAATGATCTGGTGGAAACTGAAAATAAATGATATCAATTTATTAGATGCTTTGAAGCAGAATATATTTTATTTATTTTAAAAGTTGTTTTGCTCTTTTCAGACGGTAAATAACGAGATGATAAAATGGGTGAATTAACTACTTCTGTACTGATCTCAACATATAACGGAGAAAAGTATATCATAGAACAATTAGATTCGATTAGAACGCAGACAGTTCCTGTAGATGAAGTGATCATTCGGGATGATCGATCGAAGGACAGGACGCGGGAGGTAATAGATCAATATCTTAAAGAACATCATTTAGATAGTTGGAAGCTGATCTGCAATTCACAAAACATCGGATGGAAGAAAAATTTCCGTAAAGGAATGGATGATTGTACGAAGGATCTTGTTTTTCTCTGCGATCAGGATGATATCTGGCATCCGGACAAAGTTAAGGATATGCTTAACTGCATGGAAAAGAATCCTTCGATCAATGTGCTGGTATCGGATTATCATTTGAAATATGAAAATGCTGTTTCGTCAAGCCGCTACGATGTTTTTCGAAAAGAGATGAATAATACCGGAGAATTGGTTCGAATACCATTTACAAGCCGTTGGCCCTATATAAACAGACCGGGGTGTGTATACTGTGTTCGCCGATCTTTTTTTCTTGAAATTCGTGATTATTGGGATGATGAAGTGGCGCATGACGGATTGTTTTGGCGGTTTGCGATGGCCTCGAATTCTCTTTGGAATATCAAGAAGAATGAAATCGAATTCCGCCGTCATGGAGGAAATGCGACTGGAACCAGAGAATTAAGCATTGCGAGCCGCTTGGAAGAAATTGATCTTTTTACAAAATCCTTTCAAAGAGTTCTTTCATATTGCGAGCAGCGAGGCGATGAAAGTAAATGCCAAATGATCCGACGCGGGCTTCATTGGCTTTCTATTCGAAAGAAAATGTTTGAGGAGCATCGATTTTTTCTATGGTTTTTATTGGCGTTTCGTTATGGAAAATATTATTCTTCTTATAAAGGGCTTCTTGGGGATGTAATTTATTATTTTCGGTCGAAGGATAGAAAGAATTATAGATGATAAAATGGATGCTGTAATTGTTCGGTCGTCTCTTATTGGAAACAGTTTTTATAGTTAAAGGAAAACAAATGGGAAATAATCAAAAGACAACTCTTGTTATTATGGCAGCGGGGATTGGTTCGCGGTATGGCGGCGTAAAACAGCTTGATCCGGTTGGGCCGAATGGTGAATTAATTATTTCATATTCTGTTTATGATGCTGTGCGAAGTGGTTATGATAAAATTATTATTGTGCTGCGTCATGAAATAAAAGCGGATTTTGACGAAGTCGTCGGCAATAAGCTTGAGATACTTTGCAAGTTGAACCATGTTATCCTGGAATATGCCTATCAAGACATAAGAGATCTTCCGGATGGGATAGTTTTTCCGGAAGGACGCACTAAACCTTGGGGTACATGCCAGGCATTGCTTGCTTGCAGAGAACTTCTTGATTCTCCGTTTGCAGTGATTAATTCGGATGATTATTATGATAGGCAGGCACTTTCTTCGATTCATAATTTTTTAGTTAAATCGGATCTGTCACAACCGGAAAAACAGTGCATGGTTGGTTATCAGCTTTTGAATACATTAAGTGCCAGCGGCGGTGTAACCCGTGGAATCTGTAAAGTGGATTCGGAAGGCATGCTTTCATCGATTCGTGAAACCCATAACCTTAAAGAAAGAGCAGATGGTGAAATCTCCTTTGAAGAAAAAAACGGGGAAACAGGAACGGTGCCTAGAGACTCTATTGTGTCAATGAATATATGGGGATTTATGCCCTCAATGATCCAATGGATGGAGGAAGGATTTTCGACTTTTCTCAAAAAGCAGGGAGACAAAATCATGGAAAATGAATTTTTAATTCCGGATTTTGTCGGTGATTTATTAGAAAAGAAACAGATTACGGTGCGGGTGCTGCCAACATCTTCGGTGTGGTATGGCATGACATATAAACAGGATCATAAAATCGTAGCAGATGCTATCTTAGAGATGGTTCATCAAGGAATTTATCCGGAGAATATTTACAGAATTACGGAGGACTGAAGAAGGTAAAACCATGCAGAATCACTGTGCTGCAAATAGCAATAATAGAATTGTATGGATTTCGGCAGCGAATGTTTTCGCTACGTTAGCTGTTGTATTTTTACATTGTAATGGTGTATTCTGGACCTTTCCGAAGGGGCGATTATGGTATAGTTCGAATTTCATTGAAACATTTTTTTATTGGGGAGTTCCTGTTTTCTTCATGATTTCCGGCGCTACGCTTATGGATTATCGAAGGAAATATTCAACTTCTCATTTTCTAAAAAAGAGATTCAACCGTACTTTTATTCCGTTTATTATTTGGTCAC
>JAQXNW010000107.1 GCA_029098205.1 Eubacteriales bacterium
GGCTGGCTGAAGAAACTGGATCCCGGCACCGCGCCGACACCCACATTCTCCGCAAGCCAGTAGCAGAACTTGACATCGTCCTTCACATTATATTCGGAAACATCGACCAGTACATAATAAGCGCCTTCCGGTTCGATGAACGAAACGCCCAGATCCCGGAGCCCGCCGCAGAACAAATTCTTCATGTGGGTATACCGCGCCTGAAGATCAGTATAATACTGATCCGGGAATTTAAGCCCGACGCAGACCGCTTCCATCAGCGGAGCCGGCGCGCCGACCGTCAGAAAATCATGCACCTTTTTTACCCGTTCGCAGATTCTTTCGGACGCCAGCACATATCCGATCCGCCATCCGGTAATCGAATAGGTCTTGGACAAAGAGCTTACGCAGATGGTTCTTTCCTTCATCCCCGGAAGCGTCGCGAAATAGATATGTTCATGCGGCGCGTATACGATATGCTCATAGACCTCATCCGTAATGACATACGCATCGTATTTTTCCGCAAGATTCGCGATGATCATCAGCTCATCCCGTGTATAAACACGCCCTGTCGGATTCGACGGGTTGCAGAGAACCAGTGCTTTCGCGCCCTGGCGGAACGCATCCTCCAGAACCTCCGGATCGAATGTAAAATCCGGCGGATTCAGCGGCACATAAATCGGTTCTGCCGAGGAAAGGATCGCATCTGCGCCGTAATTCTCATAGAACGGTGAGAAAACGATGACTTTGTCCCCCGGGTTTACAACCGAAAGCATTACCGCCATCATTGCCTCGGTGCTTCCGTTTGTCGCGACGACATTCTTATCCGGATCCCAGTCAATTCCCATAAAACGCTTCTGCTTAGCGCAGAGCGCTTTGCGGAAATGATCCGATCCCCACGTGATCGCATACTGGTGCGGGCCCTCGTCCGCGACCTCTTTCAGACGGTCCGTAATCGCCTTCGGCGGGTCAAAGTCCGGAAACCCCTGAGACAGGTTGACCGCGCCGTATTTATTACATACTCTTGTCATTCTCCGGATCAGTGAATCCGTGAAGTTAGCTGTTCTATCTGATAATTCCCTCATGCCGCGCCGCTCCTTTTTATGCCAGATAACTCTTATGATCGTTCAGGATGTGTTTCTTATCCAAAGCGTCCTTCACGCTCCGCATCACTGAAACTGCATTCGGATCCGCATGTTTCCGATAGAATTTCTGTTTGGTAAGACCGATTCCATGTTCGCCGGACGGAAGCCCGGAAAGATCCGCCGTTTCATTGTAAACCGCCCAGAGAACCTTTGACAAAGTTTCTTTCCATGTTTCATCGTCCAGGTTTCCTCTCGCTATGTTGATATGAATGTTTCCGTCTCCGGCATGTCCGTAGGTCGCCATCAAAAGGCCGGTCTCCTCCGCCAGCTGATCCGCGAATTTTACAAATTTATCGGTCCGGTCAATCGGCACGACGATATCCACCGGAACCTGCTCCGAAACCGCTTCAACTGCTGTGCAGAACGCGCCGCGGACGGTCCATACTTCCGCAGCTTTCTCCGCGGAAAGTGGCTGGAATCCCTCTGCGCCATTCGCAAATACAACATCCTTCGTCTTTTCCAGATTCCGTTTAACAGATTCCGGATCTCCGTCAAAGGTCATCAGAATATATGCGCCTGCGTCCGGGAACGGGAATTTTGTTCCTGTATAATTTTCTCCGATCGCAGCAACGCTCCGCTCCGCGAATTCCAGCGCGGTCGGCTGCGTATTCGCGTGAAGAATCCGGATTACATTTCGGATCCCCGCCTGAATATCGTCAAAGGCCGCAATCGCGCTGACAGAGCATTCCGGCTTCGGAAGAAGACGGAGAATCGCTTTCGTGATCACCGCCAGCGTTCCCTCGGAACCGATCAGAAGGTTTTTCAGCGAAAGCCCGCTCGCGTCTTTCACTGTTTTTCCGCCAAGTTCTGCAATGCTTCCGTCCGCGAAAACAACTTCCAGTCCCCGGACAAAGTCCCGCGTCACACCGTATTTTACGGCTCTCATTCCGCCTGCGTTCGTACTGATATTTCCGCCCAGCGAAGCCTTTTTCTCGCCCGGATCCGGCGGATAGAAAAGACCCTTCGATTCTACGGTTTCTTGAAAGTCGCCTAACAGGACGCCCGGCTCCACCGTCGCCGTCAGCGTGTCTTCATCAATTTCCAGAATCCGGTTCATGTGGGAAAGATCCAGCACGATCCCGCCCTCCAGAGGCACTGTGGATCCCGTAAGGTTCGTGTTGGCGCCTCTCGGTGTCACCGGAATCTTCCGGTCCCACGCATATTTCATGATTCCGCTCACTTCTTCCCTGCTGATCGGAAAAACAACCGCATCCGCGCTTCCTTTCAGCGAACCGTGCGCGTATTTCGTATATTCTTCACTGATTTCTCCGGTAATAATCCGATCCGGATCCGGAATGATCTTTTCCAGATCCTCTCTTAATGCATCTGCCATATCTACGTATCCCCCGTTTACTAGTCTACTGATCTGCCAGTCTGTTCTCATCAGCTTCCGCCGGTTCCTTAAAACGCCCGGCGCGCTGTGTCTGGATTGTTATCGAACCGGCCCGTTTCCGGGCCGGCTCTCAAACTAT
>JAQXNW010000108.1 GCA_029098205.1 Eubacteriales bacterium
ATTACGGAAGAGTCTGTCGGATGCCCGAGTCTTTCTTCGATGGAAACAGAAATAATCGGAGAGACAACGAGTGCCGGGAATACCATTCCGGTTCATATGGATAAAAATGCGCTCGGCGCGGATGGAATTATCGTTCTAAACCGCATTAAAGCGCATACCGGGTTCAAGGGACGCTACGAGAGCGGACTCTGCAAGATGATGACGATCGGACTTGGAAAACAGCATGGAGCCGCGGCCGCGCACAGCAACGGCGACGACAATATGCCGGAGACGATTTCCAATGTCGCCCGTGTCATGATTGACAAAGCGCCGATTCTGATGGGCATCGGCCTTATGGAAAACGCGTTTGACAAGACGTATAAGATTGCGTTTGTGAAGGCGGAGGACATTCTGGAAGAAGAGCCGGTGCTTCTGGAAGAGGCGAAGCAGGCGATGGCAAAGATCTTCCTGAAGGAGACGGATGTAATCATTCTGGAAAAGCTCGGAAAGAACTACAGCGGCGGCGGGATGGATCCAAACGTCGTAGGTCGTTCCCGTCTTCCGATCGGCATTCCTTCGGATCGGATGGGCTTATTCGATCTCAGTGATGAATCGCATGGAAACGCGACGGGCATGGGAAGAGCGGATGTCTGCACAAGGAAGTTCTTTGAAAAGATTTCGTTCGATGATACGTACGCAAACGCGATTACCGATCATGACAGCTCTGTCTATAAGATTCCTCTTGTAATCGATAACGAGAAAGAGGTTATCCAGTGCTGCATGGCAATCTGCCTGCATGCGGATCCGAAGGCATTCCGGATTATTATTCTTAAGAATTCTCTTGAAGTTGAAACGATGCTGATTTCAGAGGCTTTGATTCCGGAAGCGGAGCAGCAGGAAAAACTCACGATTCTCTCGGAACCGTTCGAACTTACGTTTGACGGAGACGGAAATCTGACGACAGAATATTAATCAGGCAGAGTAGGCGTATAGGACAGAAAACGTGTCTAAAAACCGCTGTGATCATTGAAGTTTCAGTGATCGCAGCGGTTTTTACCAACACTTTTTGTCCTATAAGCCAGAAGATGCAGGGCGAAACAAAAAATCTCCGGCTGCGGATTCCGCGGCCGGAGATTTAGGAAATATGGATGGAAAACCATGAATAATTTATTCTTCTTTATCTGTATCTGGCATATATTCCTCGTACTGGCTCATGTCGCGTTTACAGAGCATTCCGATTACCATGCCGATGAAGGCGCCGTAAATCGTTCCCTCATAGACGGTGACCGCCTTCAAGGTGCTTAAAAGAAATCCCGCGAGTGCGCCGATCAGCGTCGCAACGGTCCGGTAATCTTTCTCCATCGGAATCATATTTTTCGGAATGGGTTTTCCGGCGCGTTTCAGCGCGCGCATCTTTTTTTCCAGCGGCCAGACAACGCGGAAGCGCTTCTCAAATACGAAGCAGCAGATGACAAGAAGTATGGTCGGGATCAGATATCGAATCGTATAAATCTGCATAGACAAGCCTCTCTGGTTCATAAGTTTCTTTTATTATGTTATTATTATACAAAAGAATCGACCAAGTTTAACAGCATATTTTGTTGTGCGGGAAAGCAGTTTTTCTTATTATTGTGTTGAAGTCGGGAGATTTCAGCCACTCGGAGATGTGCGAAAAACGCCAATCGGAGGAGCGGACAAAAACTTGGACCGACAGAAGGGACAAGAGAAGGTCCGACCATGTATTCATATGCAAAACGCATGAAAGTAGTAAAATTATACATACAGCATGAGTTTATCCCTTCTGCAGTTATGCATGAACTTGGTTACCCTAAGAATCGACATACTTTGTATGCCTGGTATAAAGAATATTAGGAAACCAATAGCCTTCATCGCAAGCTTACTAGGAAAGAAAAGTTTTCTGAAGATCAGAAACAGACTGCTATCGCATATTATCTGGAGCATGGCCGTAATGTTTCCAGAACCTTTAAAGAAGCTGGGCTATCCATCTCGAGGAACGTTAAAGCTCTGGCTTCAGGAGTATGTGGATGATTATCCGCGTAAGAAAGATGTTCATATTTACTCTCCTTTGGTACACTCAGATAAATAGAAGAAAGAACAAGCTGTGAAAGATCTCTGTCTGAGAGATAGAAACGTTCGAGAAATTGCTGATAAATATGGAGTTTCGAGTTACTCCATCTATAACTGGGCCTGGCAGAAGTTTGGGAAAGGAAACCTTCTGGTGAAGAAGAGGGCATTCAAATCAGAGGATAAAAGGCTTGAAGAACTTAAGAAAGATAATGAGCGCCTAAAAAGGGAGAATGTTGAGTTGGAGCGGCATAATCACTATCTCCCATATGGAAAACGATGCTCTTCAGATAGCAAGCAAATTGCTAAAAAAGAACAGGGCATCAGTCTGATGAAACTGACAAATCGTGAGAAAATCATCGTGATTGACGCACTTTGCAAAGAATGCACTCTTTGGAAAGGCCAAAAGCAACTGCTGTTATCAGTAGCGATCCTTCATATTCGATAAATATGCAGATTTTCTCAGGCGGTTCGGAGTACATTCGTCGAAATCACACGAAACAGATGGTTATCTGCGGATCCATGCGGTTCTGAAAAATTCAGGGAGAACTGTATCCGAGAAGGTTGTACGTCGCCTGATGAAAGATGAGGATCTGCATGTCAGAATTCGCAAAAGGCACAAGTGCAGTTCATATGCGGGCGAAATCTTACCGGCTGTGCAAAATCTTCTCAAATGCAATTTTCATGCCGATCGGTCGAACGAAAAGTGGCTCACAGATGAGACTGTTTCAAAGTCTGTGAAAACTCAAAAATACTAACGTAAGATGTGTGAATATGTTTGCAGTCAGTCGGGAGTTTCAGCCCGAGCTGACCTTATCCGCATTATAGCTTAAGTTTTATACATGTCAATCCAGGGAGCTTCTCAGGAGACGTGTGCCCCTGAATCCCTGCGCCAATGCCCGCGTCCGGACTGTCTGTAATCAGCCCGGACGCGGGCATTTTTTAATAACTGGTGTCCTTTCCAGCTGTTCTTCAAAATAAATCTCCAGCCTAGAATGAATCTGGCCCCAATCCGGACGGCGCCCTGTCCATTTCTTTGTGATATCGATCATCGCCGGATACAGCATTTTCAGCACGCTGTCGTCGGATGAAAATATCGTTTTCGATGTTGTCGTTTTCCGGAGCTGACGATTGAAGCCTTCCATCGTATTGGTCGTATAAATCAGATGTCGTATAGCTGAATCTCCGCATTCGGAAATACAGCCTCAATCGCCTGCGGAAATCCTGTCAGACCATCTACGCAGGGGATCAGAATTTCTTGCACTCCGCGGTTCTTCAGGCCGTTCATAATGGAAAGCCAGAACGTAGTGCTTCCGTTCTCTCCGACAGACATTTTTTCTGCCGGACATGTCAATGCCGATAGCGATATATACGGCTCGTTTCACGATACGGCCTTCGCTGCGTACATGGTAATGGATCGCATCCATGAAAGTGACGGCTTCTTTCAAGTAAGTGCTCATCATTTCCCGGAGAGCCGCCTTCTGCGGTGAATCGGATTTTCGTCTAGCCATAAAAACTCCATACTCATAAGCCTGTCTTACGTTAGTATGGAGGTTTACACAATCTTTGAGATACTCCCCATGAACTATTTTAGGCTGAACAGTTGAATTTGCTGCTCAGCCCTTAGACACGATTAAATAAAAATCTGCTGGCGCGTCAAGGACGTCCAGTACCCTAGGTGTATTTGTCTTTGGCGCAGCAGCAGATTTTTTTAATACAGGATTATTACATTGATACGTAATTGCCAGTTCTCCGAGCATTTCCCGTTAGTATTTTGATCAACATCGTCCGTTTTCTTCGTCGGAATTGTAGATCTGTTTCTGAATGTTCATGCATGAGATAACTAAGTTAAAGTGACAGCCCTCCTATCGGACGACCAGTACTGACTAGCCATTCTAACATATTTAGAGGCAGACGAATATGCTTTTCCAAAAGAGCTTTAACGGCTGCCCGATTACCAGCTTCCAACATTTCTACAATTTTCTCGTGCTCTTGATAAGTATCTTGAAACGTAGACAGCTCCATATTGGCCATTCGGTACATCTGGTAAGTGGTTTCGATGCAGCGGCTGTTTTTATAAACTCGTAGAATTTCTGAGTTTTCAGTCAAACCGATAATAGTTTGATGGAAGTCACATTCCACTTTCATCGCTTTATCATAGTCACGTGGCCCAATATTGCGATATTCTTCCACAGCACTTCGCAGTTCTTTTACTGCCTCTGTGTCGAATACCATATTCCGAATTACTATGTCAACTGAATAGAGTTCAATCATCAGGCGAAGTTCCAGGATATCCCGAATATTTTTTACAGAAAGCTTTTTAACAAAGGTTCCCTGATGTGGAATGGAATCAGCGTATTCTTCAGCGACCAATCGGTTGACGGCAGCTACGACTGGAGTGCGACTGATTCCGAGCTGGTTTGCGATATCCTGGGTAACCAGCTTGGATCCGGGTTGGAATGTACCATTTTGGATTAATTGTTTAATTTCCTTATATGCATATTCTGTTAAGGTCGATGTATGAGATTTTTTGACAGCATCCATGGGCATATATATCACATCCGATTTCAGAAGCCTAGATGTTATAGAATTCTTTTTTTAAAAGAATATCATAAATTGAATTTTTTGGCAACAAAATTGTATACATTTGCAGTGAGACTTGTTAGTCAGAAAATAAATTATAGTCATTGCTACAATATGGTTGCGTTTGTTAACCAGATTAAGGAGCTGCGGCATTGCAATCACAGCATAGTTGATTAAATATAAATATGGTTAAATAAAATAAATACTATATTCTAAATAGTAATTCAAATTAAAAAATAACGATTGACAAATTAAAAAAAGAATTTTATTATACAAATATAAAATTTAATTTAGGTAATATTGAATTCAAAATCACCTAAAGGAAAGGCGGAAAAAAGATGAAAAGGAAAAAGATCGTGAACAGGGTCGCGAGTCTTGCGTTGGCGCTTGTGATGATGGCGACGCTTCTGGCTGGTTGCGGCGGCGGGACAAAAGCGAAGAAAGGCTCTTCTTCTACGAAGAGTTCTTATTCAGGCGAATGGATCGTTGCGGTGAATACTTCTGAAGGAGATATTCTCTACGAAGCAACGCAAAAATTCTGTGATCTAGTTGAAAAATACTCTGATGGAAAAATTAAATGCAAATTGTATGGTGGCGCACAGCTTGGTTCTGGTCAGGAACTGCTGGAAGGCATGTCCTACGGTGTGGCTAATGTGTATGCAGAGAGTATTGGTACTCTAGCACCATTTTCTAAGTATGCAAACATTGATGCGATTCCTTATTTATATAGTGGCTATGATCAGTTTATCAAGGTTTGGAAAAGCGATTTAGGAAAGGAAATGCGTGACAAGATCGGCGAGGATGCAGGTTTTAAGATTTTGGGCGGTATGTACCGGGGTGCTCGTATTGTAACGGCCAAAAAAGAAATGAAGCACCCTGATGATTTCAAGGGATTCAAGCTGCGTGCTCCTGGAATTGACGCTTATGTTAAGACATGGGAG
>JAQXNW010000109.1 GCA_029098205.1 Eubacteriales bacterium
ACGCGGAAATCATCCAGAGTGCGCTGCAGAATCGCTGCTTTCGACTGAAGCTCACTCATATCCCTATTCCCGCTTCGAACCACCGGACGGTCTAAAAGGCTGATATCCGGAAGCTTATAATCCTTCGCTTCCGAAGACGCCGACAAAGCGGCATCGGCTTCTTTCGTTGTACTTTCCACGATTTTTTCATCAAGAACCGGTTTTTTCACGCGGAATGCTTTCGGCGGCTCAGCCTCTCCAGAAGAACTGCCGGGATAGCTGCTCTCTCCGGAGTCAGATCCACCGCGTTCACTCCTGGGATTAGAAGCATAAAGATCGCTCGGCATACTTCCGCCGGATTTCGGACGTCCGTCCGTTAATCCATACCCTTCTTTCGGCGGAACAGACGGATCCAAGCCGGTGCCGGAAGAAGAATTCTTTCTGCCTTCCAGTCCGAATCCTTCCTTCGCCTGATCCGGCTCTTCAAATCCATGACCGCCCTTCGTCCTGGTTTCTGCGAATGGATCCGACTGACTCAGAAAATCTGCGGCATTGCTTTTCTTAGGCTCCTTTCGGAGAAAATTGGCAAGGAAATTAGAAGGAGCTGCGATTTCTTTCTCTTCAGTGACAGGAGCATTCTGAATTGGAGGAGCCAATTCAGAAGCAAGGGACTGCAGGGGCTTCTTTGCTTCGGATTTCCTTCGATCCGCATCGGATTCCAAAAACGCCCTCTGTGTCTCTTCTGCGTCACTCTGCGCCTTTACAAAAGCAGCTTCTTCCTTCTTTTTCAGCCTGTTTTCCCACCAGCGCTGCCAGGGAGTATAGAGCATTGCAACCAGAGAAATCAGCGCGGCGGTTCCGGAAAAAATATATAATCCGGTTTTTCCAAAGAACTTCACGATGACCATTCCGAAGAACATGCCGAAAAATCCGCCGTCTTTCAATTGTTTGCCGTTTTCATAGAAAATACCGATATCTGAAATCGTTTTTCCGCTGTCAATGAACCGGCCGGAGTTAAGGAGACAAAGCAGGAGCAGCAGAATGAATGAAAGAACCAGCGTTCTTTTACTGAAGCGGGCAGCTCTGACAATCAGCAATATCCCGATTACAATTAAGTACCATGGAAGAAGGAGTCCGATTAAACCGAAGATTCCCTTTAGAAAAAGCCCGAGCTGAGCGCCGAATTTACCGCCAAGGCTGCTGAACTGAACCGAGAAGAACAAGAATGCGCCGACGGCAACGTAAATAAGCCCCCAGATGATTTCCATCATCCGACGGCGGCTTTCCCGTTCGCTTTGAATCCTGCGGATTTCTTCCGATGCGGTTTCCTTCCCGGATGCTTTCTTCTTAGTACGGGAGGATGCCGCTTTCGCAGTGTTCTTCTTGCCCTGCTTCTTATTCTTTCGATTTGATGCCGTAGACCCTGCCAAAATCTGCTCCCTTAACGAAGGTAAGCCGAACTTTTGATAAAGCCGGCTTACTGAAAAATGATTATAGATGAACTTTAATGTCCGCGTCCGAAAGCATTGCTATTTCAAAGTGATATATTCTTTCTCCACAAGCGCTTCCGCGGAAAGAACCGCACCGCCTGCTGCGCCGCGAACTGTATTATGCGCCAAACCAACAAATTTCCAGTCAAAAATCGTATCCGGACGAAGTCTTCCCATGGTTACGCCGAATCCATTCTCATAATAAACGTCAAGGCGTACCTGCGGACGATCCGGTTCTTCCAGATATTTTATAAACTGCTTCGGTGCGCTCGGAAGTCCTGCTTTCTGCGGGAATCCCTCAAAGCTTTCGACAGCGTCGATCAGTTTCTCTTTCGTCGGATTTTCTTCGAAATCAACGAAAACAGAGGCGGTATGTCCTTCCAGAACAGGAACTCGGATGCACTGGCTTGTAATCAGCGGTGCGTCCGCTTTCACAATTTCGCCGTTCTCGATATGACCGAAAATCCGAAGCGGCTCCTGTTCGCTCTTCTCTTCTTCTCCGCCGATATACGGGATAATATTTCCAACCATTTCCGGCCAGTCTTCAAATGTCTTGCCAGCGCCGGAGATCGCCTGGTATGTCGAAACAAGAACCTTCGTAGGCTTAAACTTCTTCCACGCCGCAAGCTCCGGAACATAGCACTGAATGGAGCAGTTCGGCTTCACCGCGATAAAGCCATTCTTCGTTCCAAGTCTCTTTCTCTGATATTTTATTACTTCATAATGATCGTCATTGATTTCCGGTACGACCATCGGGACATCCGGCGTCCAGCGATGAGCGCTGTTATTGGAAACAACCGGTGTTTCCGTTTTCGCGTACTCCTCTTCAATCGCGCGGATTTCTTCTTTCGTCATATTCACCGCGCTGAAAACGAAGTCCACATCTTTCGAAACATTTTCAACATCCGCTACATCCTTCACGATGATGTTTTTTACACCTTCCGGCATCGGAGTCTGCAGCTTCCAGCGTCCTTCCATCGTTTCAGAGTACGTTTTACCAGCGCTGCGCTTACTAGCCGCAATTGTCGTCACTTCGAACCAAGGGTGATTTTCCAGCAACGCGATGAAACGCTGTCCAACCATACCGGTTCCGCCAAGAATTCCAACGCGGAATTTTCTTTCAAATTGCTTCATTTCAAAATCCTCTTTTAAACGATCTAAACAATCTCAAACTTTCGTTTCATTCTATCATTTCATGCATGTCTTTTCAAGGAAACCATGAAATCCAAGTACGATTCAGAAAAACAGCTCCCGCCTATGTCTTGATTCTCCGCTTCGATAGGAGGTGTCTGGATTTAAATAATAAAAAAACAGACTCGAAAAAACGAGCCTGTTTCTTCATCCATTTATTGATTCCCTATGCATCTTCCCGCAGGATGTTCTTTCCGTCATAGTAATTGCAATTCGGGCAAACTCTGTGCGGAAGTTTCGGCTGATGACATCTCGGACAGATAGAAACGCCAGGAACCGTCATTTTCATATTCGGGGATCTTCTCTTGTCTCTTCTTGCCGAAGAAGTTCTTCTCTTTGGAACTGCCATTGTCTGTACCTCCTTCCACGTAATTAAAATTCAAATTTCGTCAACAGCAAATATTTTACGCACATTTAAGGTGTGTGTCAATAGGTAAAATGCTTTATTTTTTAGATATCGCACCCCAGCGCTTCGTATCTCCAGTGCGCACAAGGCTACACAAGAACAGGGCTGCATACAAAATCATCATTTATATATGCATCCTCTTCAAAAAAAAGACTGTAATACTTCTGCGCAAGACGATCTATTTCAAAAACGCGCTGAAGCTCCGGATATCTTTTCAAATCTCGCGGCAGTTTTCCAAGAAACGGAGCCGTCATCCGATCCTTCTTCTTTGCGTTTCGAAGAAGAAGAGCCCCTTTCTGATTCAGCGCCAGAGGCCGTATATATACATGGGTTCGCTTCGCTTCATCAAGCTGAATTCCAAGAAGAACGGAGATAATCATCCGCGAAATATGAGCTCTGGTATACGCTTTTGTCTTTAACGCCGCCATTAAATCTTCTAACGAATCCGCACCGGATATTTCTTCGAAAAGCTTCCTGCCGAGGCCGCCCTGCGTTCCCTGAATCCGCAAAAGCTCCTCTTCTTTCATCCGGAGGAGAATTCCCTTTAGCACCAGGAAAAAGCGTTCCTGTACGCGCTCAAAGCGGTCCGGATGTGCTTCGATCCATTTTCTTCTTTCAGCCGAAGCAGATTCGATATATCCATGATCGCTGCGAAGCACCGTTACAGGCTTCATACTCCTTATATTTTGAAGATACTTGACGCCAAGAAGATTATTCGGCTCTCGGAGAACAGAAACCGGAAAATCCGGATCAAGCTCCAAAACAGCCCGTTCCTGCGAAGATGGATATGATATCTTCCGGTAATGAAAACCAAGCTCTCGAATCTCCTCTTTATTTTCATTTAAAAAAAAGGAGACGCGCTTAAGCTCTGCGATATCTCCGGATTCCGATCCGAAGGCAAGGAAATCTGCCATTCCGGACTGTTCTAATATTTCTATGCTTCCGCGCGCGAATTCATCTGCGCTGCTTACAGCAAAAATCTGGGGAAGCTCTAAAACAAGATCAACGCCGGAGCGGACAGCAGCTTCTGCCCGTTTCCATTTAGAAAACAAAGCAGGCTCCCCGCGCTGCGTAAAATTCCCGCTCATCACAGCCAGTACAGTATCCGCGCCCGTGATCTCCTTCGCCTTCTCAATCAGATACCGATGTCCATTATGAAAAGGATTAAATTCCGCGACAATTCCAACGGCAGTCAAATTAGGACTCCTCAGACGGCTGTTCGTCATTTTTCTGATAGATCCACTCTTCTCCGTTCTGCGTACGCTCCGCCAAATTTTTTATCTCATCTCGATTTTTCTCGAGCTGCTGCTGTACGCCTTCAAACGTATTCTCAAGAGTATTGAACATCTGGCCGATATACTGCTCGTTCATCTCCTGCATTCTGCCTTGAAGATCATAAAGTATCTTATCCAGATAGTCGTACGTACGCATTTTCAAAACCTTCGCGTACTGATCCGCCGCTTCATTGATAGCATCGGCATGCTTTCTGGCTTTCAACGTAATATCATTATTGTCAACCATGAAATCGGCCTGCTTTTTTGCCTCCATGATCAGCTTTTTATATTCCGTTTTCGCGTCGTCCAGGATTCGTTCTTTCTCGTCCTTCAGCCAGCGTGCCTGTTTTACATCATCCGGAAGTGCGCTGCGGATTTCATCGATAATCTCCCGCGCTTCCTGTTTGTCAATCATAACCTTCCCTGTCAAAGGCACAGGGGATGCTTTATCCAGAATGTCATCGAGCTCGTCCAGCAATTCCAGAACCGTCATATTTTTCTCCTATCTAATCGCCATGAGAACCGAAAAACGCATTTGCACAATTACCGCTTAATTCCGTATTTCTCTTCCATCTTGGCCAAAATATAATCCGGAACCAGTCCTCTTGCGTCACCGCCCAGCGAAACAACCTCTTTCACCATGGTTGAGCTGATAAAGGAATACTTCGGATCCGTCATCAAAAAAACAGACTCCGTGTTTGACTTAAAAAGGCGGTCGTTCATCTGAGCCATCGGAATCTCATACTCAAAATCCTTCGTGGAGCGGATTCCGCGCACAACGATGTCGAATCCATGTTCATTCACATAATCCGCAAGCAGTCCCTGAAAACAGTCAACCGTTACGTTCGGAAAATCTTTCGTAACCTCCCGAATCTGCGAAGCACGTTCTTCTTTCGTAAAAAGCCCCTGTTTCTGAGGATTGATGATAACCCCTACGACCAATTCATCAAACAGGGATGCTGCTCTTCGAATAATATCTAAATGTCCATTCGTCATTGGATCAAAGGATCCAGTATACAATGCCCTAATCATATTCAATGTCCTGAATTTCAGCATCCATTTTATTCGTCTATTCGTCACAGGCTGATTCGGAATCAGTCTGTTCCTCTGTACTTTCTGCAGGATCGGCCGTCCACCTGTAAAGATCAACCGATGTCTTTCCATACTTCCGGCTCTTCACTCTTGAAAAACGCCCCAGAATTTCCGGAAGATGTTCTCTCGTTTCGTGTTCTGCTAATATTATACCGTCGGGGGCCAATAAATCAAGCGCGTCAATTTCTCCCAGGCAATTTTCATAAAGCCCCGCCTGGTACGGCGGATCCAGGAAAAAAATATCGACTTTTTCCGGTATGCGCTTCAATACCTTATGATAATCGCCAAAGAATACAGCCGCGTCTTCTTCCGCCTTGCAATGCGCGAGATTCCGTTTTACAATCCCGATCGCTTCACGGGAACGATCCCCGAAGTAACAGCGGCGTGCTCCTCTGGACAAAGCCTCGATCCCGAGCGCGCCGGTACCGGCAAAAAGGTCGCAGCATACAGCTTCATCCGTCACCTGCATAAGAATGTTAAAGATCGCTTCCCGTACTTTGTCCGAAGTCGGCCTGATTTCATATCCCTCCGGGGTTTCCAGCTTTCTTCCCCGATATTTTCCAGTAATCACTCGCATAAGTTTTTCCTCGCATTTAATAATGATTAATCCAGCTTTATATCCCCATGAAATAGCTCGCGGACTCTCCGTCTCAGAAATGCATGACCGGATTCCTGAAGCAGAGGATCGCGCTCAAGAACCGCGGCCGCAGCTTCTTTCGCAGAGCGGACTATTTCCGGATTCTGCTGTATTTCCGAAAAAATATTTTCCGGAAGACCATGCTGTCTGGTCCCGAATATTTCACCCGGTCCCCGAAGCCGAAGATCCGCTTCGGCAATCGCAAATCCGTCCGAAGACGATTTTAATGTTTTTGCGCGGGCAACCGCCTGCTCTTCTGCTGAATGCAACATTAACAGACAGTATGACTGCGCATCGCCTCTTCCGACGCGTCCGCGAAGCTGATGCATCTGCGAAAGACCGAACCTTTCACAATTTTCTATGACCATAACCGTTGCGTTCGGCACATCGATTCCGACTTCGATCACCACCGTAGAAACCAGCAGGTCAATCTCCCCCGCAGCAAAGCGTTCCATGATCTGATCTTTTTCATCCTGCTTCATCGAACCGTATAGAACAGCCGTTCGAAATTCAGGAAATCGTTCTTTTATTTCGTCATATTCCTCTTCCGCGGATTTCGCATCGATCGATTCTGATTCCTCAATGAGAGGGCAGACAATATAGATCTGATGTCCTTCCTGCATCTGCTTACGAAGGAATCCCATTGCGCCTTCCCGTTTTCTCGGAGTTACAATATAAGTGAGAATCGTTTTTCTTCCGGCCGGCATTGAATCGATCACAGAAATATCCAGATCCCCATACAGAACAACAGCCAAAGTTCTTGGAATCGGCGTTGCCGTCATGACCATAACATTCGGATTCCGGCCTTTTTCGCGAAGCGTGCGCCGCTGCGAAACTCCAAATCGATGCTGCTCATCCGTAATCACTAATCCAAGATTATGAAAAACGACATCCGGCTGAAGAACCGCATGTGTGCCGACGATCAGATCTGTTTCACCGGTTTTAAGACGTTCCAGAACCGAGTCCCGTTCTTTTTTATTAAGATTTCCGGTGAGGAGATCCATATGAAATCCAAAACGGGAGAAATCGTTCCGGAGAGTTTTAAAATGCTGCTTCGCGAGAAGTTCCGTCGGCGCCATAAACACAGACTGACAGCCGGATTCTGCCGCACAGTATATTGCGGTTTCTGCCAGAATCGTTTTCCCGGAACCGACATCTCCCTGGATGAGGCGGTTCATTGCCCGGTTTGAATCCAAATCGCCGGCAATCTCTTTCCATGCATGTTCCTGTCCGGATGTAAAAGAAAACGGCAGTCCAGATCGAAATATCTCTGAAGATTCGGTCCGAATACGGATTCCATCTTCCCCTTCCCGATTTGACCGAAGAAGAAGAACTGCTGTTTCCAAAGTAAGAAGCTGCTCAAAAATCAGTCTTTTTCTTGCTTCCTCTGTTTCGACGAGAGCAGAAGGACTGTGAATTTTCCGCACAACCTCCCGTGCCGGCATTAAATGGTATTGGTCCAGAATTTCTTCAGGAAGCCATTCTTTCGGATCTGGTACGATTTCAAGCGCCCTCTGCGTAAGCGAACGGATTTCTTTTTCGGAGATTCCGGGAATCTGCTTATATACAGGTACAAATCCCCGAAGGTCATTTTTATCTCCGGGGATATGAAATTCAGGATGAATCATCTGCAGTTTTCCACGGTTCTCGGAAATTTTTCCATAGAAGATATATGTTTTTCCGACATGAAAATACTGACTAATATAACTTCCCTGAAAGAATACAACTTCGATATTTCCGCTTCCGTCGCCTAAAAGAAGCGTCAGCGGAGATTTTCCTCCATACCGGTATCCGCTGTATCTTCTGGAAAGAACATCCGCTTCCAGTAAAACTGCATCACCAGGCCTGCATTCCCCAATGGGCGTGACATGCGTCCGATCTTCATAACGAACCGGATAATTCCGAAGCAGATCACCCATCGTCAGGATGCCATGCCTTCGGAACACTTCCGTTTTTTTAGGCCCTACACCCGGAAGATCCGAAACCGGCCGATTCTCCGGATCCTTTTCGTTTTTTCCGTCAGTCATAAGTATAAACCGCTTTCACGTTTCTTCTGGCTGTATGACGGGACCGGACACCTACAATATATACAGTAATAGAATCCACTTTCTGATCCGTAAATTCAGTGAGCCTGGCTGCGATGTGATCGGCGGCTGCCTTCGTTACTTCTTTAATGCTGGCACCGAACTGCGTCACAACGGAGAACGAAAGCACAATTCGATCATCCCGGGTGATCCGTGTCTGAAACAGCGTATTTTTTTCCCGCCCGGAAAGTTGAGCCATCACGCCCATGACACGCCCCTTCCCATTTGAAATCCAGAGTTTTCCGCTGACTTCCGGGAGATTTTCCGCCTCAAAAAGCAGACTGGTAATGAGGTCGTTTGAAATTGTAATCATTCCAAGGTCCGTTGTTTTCGTAAGCGCCATTCTGATTCGTCCTTCGTCTGGTTTTTAAAACAAATGTTTTAATAAAAAAAATGCCATATCGGCAGACTCTGTCGACATGGCAACGGGAAAAGTCGCTTAATGTTTATACGGCACGGTTTACCTTGCCGGCTCTCAGGCATGCTGTGCAGACATTCGCTTTCCGGATCGTACCATTATCATCAATACGTACCGTCTGAATGTTCGCATTCCATTTTCTTCTGGAATGTCTGTTGGAATGGGAAACCTTGTTTCCGGTGACCTGACCTTTTCCGCAGATTTCGCACTTTCTCGACATAAGCCGCACCTCCTATCTGAAGCTCCGCAGAGTTTACTTTCTTATTTTATGCAGCTTAAATTACTGCACCAAAAGAGTATATCACAAAGAATGTTTCATTTACAAGTATTTTTTTACCTGAACGAAGCAGCCGTAATCCTGAGGCTCATTGAATTGATTTTATGGTATTTTCATATTATAATTCGATCATGAATTTCCGTAAAGAAATTTCATAAGAAACTAAAACAGAGAACTAGAAATAAATTTCTCGAAATATTTTAAACAGGGAGAGATGCCTCCATGCTGAAAAATCAAATTGATACATACGATTACAACAATTCAGGAAATCATAAACGAAGATTTCTTAAAATGCTGACGACGGTCGGCCTTTGTCTTGCATTACTTACCGTGCCCCTTACTTCCTGTAAAGTGCATGTAAACGACAGTAAAGCAGCACGGACCGTTTCCAGTGATCTAAATGACAAGCTGAGCGCTTACCGGACCGATATTCTGGATTCATCCAAAGCGATGTCCAGCGACCGCGGTATTCGAAAATATCTGCTTCGCTGGGCAGACGACCGCGGTGTGAATTATACAGTAGATGAAAATGGAAATGTAATCATGACGGTGGATGCCGGTTCCGGATATGAAAACTCCGACCCAACGGTTCTGATATGTCCATATGACAGTTCACAGCTTTCGAACTGCGTAGATCCAATGGCGATGGCACTCTATGCAGTGAAAAATAATAATGATACCGGAAAGCTGATTGTTATTTTCACAAAAGAAAATAACGGCGAATATGTCGGAGCGAAGAGTCTTTCGAAGGGATTATTTTCGGATGACTCAAAGGTGATTGTGCTTGATGGAAGCGAAGACAGTCTGTTTGCCCTTTCTTCGGCATACGGGGTATCCTTCCGGTTTACACAGAACGTACAATATACGAACCCGGAAAACAATGTCGCGTATAAAATCACGATGAAAGGACTGGGAACAACAGAAGATCAATCTTCAAACAAAAATCCGATTCTCAGGCTCTGTTCGCTTCTTCGAAGCTTAAAAAGCAGCAATATCAATTACGAGCTTGCGTCCTTTGACAGCGGCAAAGGCGGAATTCTTTCCGCTGATTCCGCATCGATGACGATCGTAATCAGCCAGGACCGCGAAGATCGCTTCATACAGAAAATGGATTCCGCAACCACTCGCTTCAACGAAGATAAAGCGAAGCTTCATGAAGGGGCGGTCTACTCCTATGAAAAAGTGAAAATGCCAGAGAGCGTGCTGACGCAGGACTCCGCGGAAAACTTTGTCAATTTCATGAAGACACTCCCGCATGGCACATTCTACCGCGATCCGAATACAAATGACGTAGTCGCTCGTACAAGCATTAATTCTGTAAAAATCAAGGATGAAGAGCTTACGATAAATGCTGTCGGATTCAGTTTGGATCAGGCTCAGATAAAGGAAATCATCCATACGGAAAAAGCATTCTGCGAGCTTTCGGATGTCAAGTACGAAAAAACGGGTTCCATTCCTAATTGGATTGAGACGAAAAATACGGATGGAACGGAACTTTCTCAGGAAATCGCGCGCTGCTACAAAAATTACTCCGGAAAAACTCTTTCTTATGCGCAGCCATTGGCTACATCCGCAGCCGGTTATATTAAAGCGCTGAATCCGAAATGCGAAATCATTACAATGACCGTAAACCAATCTGTTTTGAAGAACTGTACCGGCACATTGATAGAATACTTGATTCTGAATCTTCCGGAGAACAGTAAGAACTGACCGAAGGCGCATGAAAGCAATCAAAAAAGAGAACAGATGACACCGGATAAGAAAGCACAGGCTCCGAATATCAGAGTTGCATTCTGCTGAAGATGTTTCTGTTCTCTTTTTTATTCATGATTTATTTCGAAATAAAAGCGATATCCATGTCGCACGATGTTGAAATTCCCGGAAGCTTTCCTGTGCTGGAATACTGCCACATCATAAATTTATATGGGAAAGAACTGATATTCACATAATGAGCAAGCCATAAGTCATATTCTGTAAGATAGGACAAATCCACATTTGAAGAAAAATATGTCGGATTTCCATACAAAATCGGTTTATATCCGTTCTGACTGACTACCTGGCAAAATGCGGTCGATATTTCTGTCCGCTGTTTGCTTGTGAGTGTGCTATCTCTTGAATTCTGTTCGATTTCCATGTCATAGGCAACAGGATACCGAATGCCATTTCTTCTGATTTTTTCGATGACGAATTTGGCTTCAGCCACGGCTTCATCTGCAGAAACAGCGTTGGAATAAAAATAGACACCAACGTCCAGACCCGCTGCCTTCGCATTTTTCAAATTCTGATCAAAACAGGAATCCTCTGTAATCGTTCCGTCTTTCTCGCCGCTGAATCCGACGCGGATCATCGCGAATTGGATACCGGCATTCTTAACCTTCTTCCAGTCTATTGTTCCCTGATGCTCAGATACATCGATTCCAATATGCGAGGTGTACTTATCGTCGTTATAATACTTAAGACCATTCTTCCAGTAAAAATCGGAGCTGTTAAAGTCCGATGCCGCATACGTCCCTTCCTCGCTCATTCCCTGATATTCTCCGCGGATATGATAAAATGCAAAATACCAGAAAAAAATCGCTGCGATCAATACGATTATCGCAGCGATCGAGATCCGACAGATCCACAGAGATTTCGAAGAAGCACGAAAATGAGAAAGGTTAAATCTCTTCTGTCGCTTCTTCATCATCCGATCCTGAAATAAGTTCCGCAACCGCTGTAACGATCACTGCGGCTGTTAGAGCGCAAATGCTGAAAATTGCCCATTTCTTGCTCATCTGAATCCCTCCCTGTTCCCTGTTCGCATTCAGGAAAAATACTGCGAAAAGATCTATTAACTGTATTCATTATAACTGATTCCAGAAGCAACTTCAAACTGTTATAGTTCAACATTTTGAAAAAACAGAAAATACAATCATGGAAGTCTTATGCTTCCGCTTTATTCAGACCTCCGGAAAGCGGATCATCATTTCCGTTCCCTCTCCCAAAGTGCTGGTTACATTAATTTTTCCACGGTGCAACGTCACAGCGTGTTTTACAATAGAAAGCCCGAGTCCTGTTCCGCCCGACCGGCGGGAATGACTCTTGTCTACACGGTAAAAGCGCTCGAAAATTCGATCCAGCTGATCCTCCGGGATACCGATTCCATTATCCTTTACAGACAAGAAAACGCCCCCGCTGTTTTTTCCGGTTCGAATTTCAACATGGCCGCCTTCCGGCTTACTGTACTGAATGGAATTATCCACCAGATTAAAAATCACCTCCTGAATCAGCCTGGGAACACCCTGCATGACAGCCGAATCTCCGGAAACCGAGAGGGTCACATGCCGGCTCAGCGCTTTATCCTGCAGCTGTCCAACCACTTCTTCCGCCTCTTTATAGAGATCAACCGGCACTTTATCAATCTCTTTTTCTTCATCCAGCTGCGAAAGCCTGATGATATCATTGATTAAAGCAACCATGCGGGAGGCTTCTTTCCTGATTCGGCCGGCAAAGCGAGGGATATCTTCTTCCTTCACGATACCTCCTTCAATGAGCTCCGCACTTCCAAGAATCGACTGAAGAGGTGTTTTTAATTCATGAGAAACATTGGCCGTGAATTCTCTTCGATTTTCTTCAGCCGCTGCCTTTTCGGTCACATCAAACAGCAGAATGACGGCCCCCAATACGTTTCCGGAAGAGCAGACCCGGCTGATATCAAACTGATAAATTCTCCCGCTTAAAGACTTCTGAATTTCGCTGTGGCCGCTCGAATAAGCATCTTTCAAAGCCTTCGACAAGTCCAGGCTGCGGTCGACGGTAATAATATTATTGTTTTTCACATCTCCACTGATATGAAAAATATTAAGAGCGGCCGGATTTACGCTCAGGATTCGTCCGGAAGGATCCACAACCAGCAGTCCTTCCTTCATATTTTTTACGATTTGTTCAAATTCGGCCTGTCTTCTTTGAATTTCCAGCACCTGCCCATGTATCTCACGATTTTGATGATCGATTCTTTTCAGAAGCGGCGAAAGCTCATCATAGCTTTCAGAAGTGAGAGGATTGGTCAAATCAATATGATTGACCGGCTCTAAAATCCGTTTGGAAAGACGGTGCGCCAAAAGCACGGCAAGAATCATTCCGACAGTTAACACAAACAGGAACGGCTGAAGCATCATAAGGATAGTAGCCCCGAGTGTAATGGTCGACGCGGAAACACGTAGAACCGTCTGATCCGGAAGTCTGCGCGCGTAATACGTGGTTTTTCGAAGCATTGTGTTCGAATATCTGCGGCTTTCTCCAGTTCCTTTCTGAAGCGCCTCTTTCACTTCTTCTCTGTTTTTATGGTTCTCCATTTTCGATGCGTCATTATCCGTATCGTAAAGAACCTTCCCGGATTTAGAAATCCACGTAAACCGATATGTCTTCGAACTGATTTGTTTCAGATAAGAGACTCCGCTGCTTTCCACCGCAGAAGACGCCGTATTCAGTTCATCCCGCAGCTGATCATCCTGCATGTCGGAATAATAGCTGTTCAAAACGCCTGAAATAATAAAAAGCGCTGTAAGTAATACAGCGACAGTTACGGCCATAATGGACCGAAATATCTTAGAACTCATATCGGTTATTCCGCCTCCATGCGGTAGCCTACATTCCGTACAGTTTTAATCAAGGCCCCCTTCTGCCCTAACTTCTGACGGAGCGTACGAATATGAACGTCCAAAGTACGGCTTTCTCCGATCATCTCCATTCCCCATACATCCGAGAACAATTGCTCCCGGCTGAAGCAGAATCCGGGATGAGAAAGGAAAAGTCTGAGAAGCTCAAATTCTTTATATGTCAGGTCAATGCGTCTGCCATCTACCATAACAACCCGTTTGGGGATGTCCAGCGTAATCCCGTTTGAAGAAAGAATCGTATTTTTCTTCCGCGGCGCACTCCTTCGAAGCACGGCCTTCACACGGGCAATCATTTCCATCATTCCGAACGGTTTGACAAGGTAATCATCCGCGCCAAGATCGAGACTCTGCACCTTATCATACTCTTCGCCTTTCGCGGTCGCCATGATGACTGGAATATCGCGGTATGCCGGGTCTGCTTTCATTTTACGAAGAATGTCTACACCGCTGATCTCCGGGAGCATGATATCCAGAATCACGAGATCCGGAATATCCGTTTTCAGAGCTTCGAAGAACTGCCTGCCATCTTCGAAACCCTTTGCATCCATCCCTGTAGACTGCAGCGAATAAACTTCGATTTCCCGGATACTTTCATCATCTTCCACACACCAGATCATACTTATTTATTGACCTCCCTTATGGACGCCTGTAATGGAATATTCCACCCATTCTCCGATATTGGTCGCATGATCCGCGACACGTTCATAATATTTTGCAATCATCATTAAATCAAGCGAATACTCTCCATCTTCCGGACGCTCTTTGCAAATACCGATAATATCTTTCTTTAACTTTGAAAAGAGATCGTCTACAATATCATCGTGCTGAATAACCTGTCTGGCAAGATCCAGATCCTGCTTTACATACGCATCAATGCTCCGAGTTACCATCTGCGAAGCATGCTCCGCGATCTCACGGATCTTCGATATATCGTTCGGAGAAGCTTTCTCTTCCACATAATCCGCTAGCTCCGCAATATCCTCAGCCTGATCCCCGATTCTTTCCAGATCGGTAATCATCTTAAGCGCAGCGGAAATCTTACGAAGATCAGAAGCGACCGGCTGCTGTTCCAGTAAAAGACGGAAGCAGAGATTTTCGATTTCCCGTTCCTTCTCATTAATCTGTTCTTCAAGCGGAAGCGCATTCTTCGCCAAAGCTGGATTTTCTTCTTCCAGAGACCTAGATGTCTTCCGGATGATCTCTTCGCAAAGAGAGCCCATTTCTATCATCTGCTGATTCAAAAGCTCCAGCTGTTTATTATATCTGTCACGCATATCAGCCAAACCTCCCTGAGATATATTCTTCCGTCTTCGGATTCTTCGGTGTCGAGAACAATGTGTCGGTATGATCATATTCGATCAGATCGCCCAGAAGAAAGAATGCAGTATTATCAGAGACACGAACCGCCTGCTGCATGTTATGTGTGACGATAATAATAGTATACTTCTTCTTCAGTTCCAGAACAACATCCTCGATATGCGATGTGGAAATCGGGTCAAGAGCGGATGTGGGCTCATCCATTAGAAGAACCTCCGGCTCCGCAGCAAGCGCTCTCGCAATGCAGACCCTCTGCTGCTGCCCTCCGGATAGAGCGAGCGCATTCTTCTTCAGCTTGTCCTTAAGTTCATCCCAAATCGCAGCCTGGCGAAGACTTCGCTCTACGATTTCATCCAGCTTGGCGCGTTTCTTAATTCCATAACGACGCGGACCATACGCGACATTATCGTAAATCGTTTTCGTAATTGGATTCGGCTGCTGGAAAACCATACCGACTCTGTGCCGAAGAGTAATTCCATCCATGTCCCGATAGACATCCGTTTCATCAAGAAGGATCTTTCCATCGACGGTTACCCCTGGAATGAAGTCATTCATACGGTTGAGCGTCTTAAGAAAGGTGGATTTTCCGCATCCTGACGGACCGATAAACGCAGTGACCTGATTCTTCGGAACCGTCATGGTAATATCTTTCAAAGCATGGAATTTTCCATAATGCAGATTCACATGTTCTACCTCGAACGCAGAATTCCCGCTCACTTCCATCGTCTGACCGGAAGGAGACGCGCTCACATCTCCAACAGCCGGCATCTTTCCTTTGGCATTTGGCATGGGAGCAGATTCCGCCGCATATAGTACCGATTCACTCATCTTATTACTTCTCCTTTTTCTTCTTCTGTTCTCCTGCGGCTTTTGCTGCGAGTTTCCTGCTCCACCAGTTCGCCAGAACACTGAAGGAAAGCACAAGAATCATCAATACCGCAGACGCAAGGCCAGCTAATGAATTATCTCCGCCGTTAATCTGGAGGTTCCAGACCTGAAGAGACAATGTTTCCGCAGGCCGAAGCAGATTCAGCGGACAGGTCGGCGCTGTGACATTCCAGTTTCCCCAGCGGAGAGTACTTCCGGATCCAGTAGTATAAAGAAGCGCCGCCGCTTCACCGAACCCTCTTCCTGCCGCCAGAATAACGCCTGTCATGATTCTTGGTATGCAAGCCGGAAGCAGAATATGCGCAACTGTCTGCCATTTTGTAGCGCCCAGACCGACGCTGCCTTCAAAATACCCTGGAGGAAGCCCCTTAAGAGCATCTTCCGTCGTCGTAGTAATCAGCGGGAGGGTCAGAATCGAAACCGAAAGCGCACCTGCAAGAAGACTCTTTCCCATTCCAAGGCCGACAAGGAACACCAGATAGCCGAACAAGCCGACAACGATAGATGGAAGAGAGGAAAGCGTCTCAATACAAATTCGAAGAACTTTTACAAGCGGTCCCTGTTTCGCGTAGATAGCCAGGTAAATTCCTGCGAACACTCCGATCGGAACAGAAAAAACAAGTGCGATGAATACCAGATAGATTGTATTAAACAGCTGATTTCCAATCGAACCTATTCCATTGAAAGCGAACATCGAAAGTTTCGCGCCCAGAAAACCGCCGATAATGACTTTTCCAGCGAACGCAACCAGAATCAGAAGAAAGAAACCGGCTACGACGTAAAACAGACCCGTCATAAAATGATCTACGGACTGTGCGCGTTTTATACGTGATTCCATAATCCTAATCTTCTTTCTCTTTCTTCTTTCTAGTTACAATATGAATTAATGTGATGAACAAAAGGGACACGAGGAACAAAAGAAGCGCCATTGTCCAAAGCGCGGATTTCAATTCTCCGCCTTCCATCGCATTTCCCATCTGTGCGGTGATTTCCGTCGTAAGCGTTTTTGTTCTGGAAAAGATTCCAGTCGGAAGCGCATTCGTCTGACCGATCACCATGGCAACTGCCAGCGCTTCTCCAAAAGCTCTGGCAAGTCCAAGAATAACTCCGGAAACAATGCCGGAGAATGCGGACGGGACAATAACAGAATAAATAGCCTGCCATCTTGTAGCACCCAGACCATACGCACCGTCTTTGTAAGCATCCGGCACAGCGCGGATCGCATCTGCTGAAACGGAAGTAATGGTCGGGAAAATCATAACAGCGAGAACCAGCGACGCGGTGAAAATGGAAGCTCCGACCTGAAGATGAAAAATACTTTTTATCCACGGGATCAGCACGGTAAGCCCGACCCATCCATAAACCACCGATGGAATTCCGGCGAAAATCTCTACGACAGGACGGAACAGTTTTTCTCCGATCTTCGCATTAATTTCCGTAAGAAAAATTGCGCTGGCAATCGAGAACGGCGTTGAGATTAAAAGCGCAAGTCCGCAAGTAGAAAGAGAGCCGACAATAAAAATAAGAGCGCCGACCTTTCCGCCGCCTTTGGAATTATCTGCCGGATCCCAAACCGCACTTCCAAGGAATTCGCGGATTGTATGGTGGAACTGCGTAAAGGTTGCGCTTCCTTTATAAATAAGAAACGCTCCGATCCCGATCGTAAGAAATATTACAAATAGTCCAAAGCAGGCAGATAGGAATCTGCCTGCATACTCTTTCCGAAACATTCTGCTTTAGTGCTCCGTCTTCGTCATCTTGGAAGATACTCCGTATCCAAGTTTCTCCATCTGTTTTCCGTAGGAATCCGATGTGATGTAATCGATGAATGCTTTGCAGACTTTGTTCGGCTTGCCCTTTGTGTACATATGTTCATAGGTCCAAACCTTGTAATCTCCGCTGTAAGTATCCTTCAGCGTCGGCTTTACTCCGTCAATAGAAACCGTCTTAACACCCGGATCTCCTGTGAGGTAAGAAAGAGCGACATATCCGATCGCACCCTTCGTATCCTGTACATTCTTAAGAAGAACACCGGAATCATCGGTTTCCATCGAAGTGTTGGAAGCTTCTTCCGCACCATTCAGCGCATATTTCTGGAATGTCGCACGTGTTCCGGAAGAGGTCGGTCTTGTTACAAGTACAATCGACTCGTCCGGTCCGCCTACTTCTTTCCAGTTCGTAATTTTTCCTGTGAAAATTCCAACCAGATCATCTGTAGAAAGATCTTTCACGCCGCCTTCGTAAACGTCATTGTTTACGATCGGAGCCATCGTGATGACGCATACCTTATGGTCTACCAGTTCTCCAGCTGCAGTAGCATCCAGTTTCTCGCTTGCCTCAACATCCGAATTTCCGATGTCTACGGTTCCCTCCGAAACCTGCTTCAAACCTTCTCCGGAACCTCCTGCGTCAATCGTGATCGCTACATCCGGATTGTCATTTCCAAACGATTTCGCAGCATCGTCCACAAGCGGTTTAAGCGCAGACGAACCAGCCGCGGTAATCGTTCCGGAAAGCTTGCTGGAGGAACTGCTAGAGCTCTTTTTGGAAGAACTGCTGCTTCCGCTTCCGCATCCTGCCAGCATAGCCAGACAAAGACCAACAGCCAGAGCACCGGTCAAAAGTTTTTTCACTTTCATGATTTCCCATTGTCCTTTCTTTTGGTTCATTTCGTTTCATACTTTCTTTAACGGTTCGAATAAAGAATAGAAAATGGGTGTAAAATCAAAAAGTCAGGAAATCGAAAATCAATGTAAAATCTCGGGATTTTATATTGATTCTTTTTTCCTGACTTTTTTGCGGATATTTTAAGTATGATTTTTAGGCGTTTATTAAATTATTTTTCCTTCTTGATCTCCGGAATGTCATGTACCTTTTCTTCTGCTGGATTCACATGCACCATGATGTGTTTTATTTCCGGATTCTCTCTTTCCAAGGTGTCATGAATATCTTTCGCTTTCTGATGCGTTTCAAACAGACTCATATCCCCCGGCATAGAAATTTCTACTTCCACATAAATTCTGGAAGAAAACTGCCGCGTCCGAATATCATCAATATGTGAGATGCCTCCGATTTCTTCAATTTCGGATCGGAATCGTTCCTCTGTTTCCTTCGGGCACGCTGTATCCAGAACTTGATCCGCGGTGTCACGGAAAATTTCAAATGAAGACCGGAAAATAAAGAAAGAAATGACAATACCTGCGACCGGATCCAGAACAGGAAAACCTAAGCGGGCCCCGGCAATCCCTGCGAGACTTCCAATAGATGAAAGAGCATCGGAACGATGATCCTTCGCGGAAGCTTTTAACGATACGGAATTAATTTTCTGCGCATATCGATTCGTATATTGATACAGCCCTTCTTTTGTAACAATGGAAACGACAGCGGCAATAAGAGGAAGCGCAGATGGAATTCTTATATCCGATGGATGAAACAGCGATTTCCCGGCAGTCCAAAGAATGAGAACCGCAGCAAAAAACAGAGTGTTTCCGACAATCATCGACGCAATGCATTCAAACCGTTCATGCCCATAAGGATGCTCCTCGTCCGCCGCCCGGCTGGAAATTTTCCCTCCGATCAGAACCACAGCGGATCCGAAAACGTCCGACAGAGAATGAACCGCATCCGAGATCATGGCCTGTGAGTATCCCAGAATACCGGCTGCAAGCTTACCGATTGTAAGAACAAGATTCATCCCGATCCCGATGCGGGATACTTTTGAAATAATACGCCTTGTGTTTTCAAGGTATAAATCTTCTTTTACACTGTTTTCTCTGCGCTCACAATCCGGCTCCAAAGTCTTTTTCATGCTTTTCTCCATCGCCCTTCGCTTTTTCCGATTACTGTATCATTGCAGCATTTTGTTAGTCAACCGCAACCATATGAGTCATCAAAAAACGAAAAAACCGCGGATCACCGCGGTTAAAACTTAATGCGCCTGGTGCGATTCGAACGCATGACCTTCAGAGTCGGAGTCTGACACTCTATCCAGCTGAGCTACAGGCGCATGAACAAAATCTTATAAGAGAAAAACCAGAATCTGTCTCCTATAAATCACGGAAAACTAAATCCGCAACAATATTAATATATCATGTTCATACGGAAATTTCAATATTAAAATACCATCTATTGTAATTCCCTCTTCTGAAAGCTAGAATATAAAATTGGGTATATATATGAATAGCTGGATCAATGCGTTCGGCCAATCTGTCGAATCAGTTAAAAAAGTTGGAGGAAACAATCTTGAATCAGAATTCAAACAAAGAGTCTCAAATTCCTGAAGGAAATGTTGAAAAAGCGGAAAGATCCGCGAAATACAGAAAATCCAGGAACGCGGTTCCGGCTGAAAAAAATCGAAAGCCACTGCTTGCTGCAGAATTCTTGGTTATTGCGTTTTTACTGATCCTGATCATCGCCGGTGAACGTCAGGTACACAGAACTGTTTTCCCTTCCTTTTCTTCCATTAACGGAATTTCAGTGTCCGGACTTACTGCGAAGGAAGCGGAAGCGAAGCTGACGGACGCCTGGAACAAAGAATCATTCACCGTTCAGGAGAACGGAACCAATGTAAAAACCATTTCTTTGTCTAAGCTGGATCTGAATTACAAGATCGATTCGGAAGTCAAAGACGCGCTTCATCCTTCTTTCACGGAAGGATTGAAGAATGCATTCTTCCATTCCTCCAGAAGCTGGAAAATCAATAGAAAGTGCAGCCCCGAAGGAACCGCGTTCGATACTATGATTGACAGTCTACCGGTTATAAAAAACGGTCAGGGAACTGTAAAAACAGAGGACGCTTATGTAGATCTCAGCAATACATATTTTCGGATCGTAAAGGAAGTATACGGCGATTCCATCAATCGGGATCTGTTCCGAAAAGACCTGCTTCATGCTATTTCTACCGGAAAAAATACTTTCCAATACAATCCAAAAACATATTATACACAGCCGAAAGTAACGGCGGACAGTAAAACAATCAAAGACCGCGTTGCATATTGTAAAAAATATTTGACACAGAAGATCACATACATAATGCCGCATGGAAAAGTGACTTTGACCCCGGCAGATCTTGATAAAATGAAATCCGTATCGAAAGACGGCACTGTAACGATTGATCAGAATGCTGTCAAAAAGTATGTCGACAATGATCTTTCGGGAAAAGTCAGCACCGTTGGAATGACCAGAACCAGAACCGCCGCAACGGGTGAAACTTATACCGTGTCCGGCGGCGATTACGGCTTCACGCTGAACCACACCGAAGAGGCGTCCAGCTTAGCGGAAGATCTGAAAAACGGGAAGAATGTTACACGTTATCCTAAATATAATCAGAAGCCGAACGCGGACGGAAGCTACACAGATATCGGAAATACATATGTAGAGATCTGTATTTCCCGCCAGCATGCCTGGTTTGTGAAAGACGGTCAGGTTGTAATTGACCGTGACGTCGTTACCGGCAATGTCGCGAAGGGACACTCCACACCTCTTGGAGTTTACTATGTAAAATATAAAACCACGAACGCCACTCTGACCGATAACCGAACTTATGAGAGTCATGTCAGCTACTGGATGCCCTTTAACGGTGGAATCGGAATGCATGACGCAACCTATCTGTCCAGCTACGGCGGAACACGGTATCTGACGAATGGCAGCCACGGTTGCATCAATATGCCGCTGGAGCTTGCAGCGACCATCTATCAGAGCTGCTATGCGGGAATGCCGGTCATCGTCCGCGCTTAAAAATCCTTCAAAAATTTAACATTTTCTGAAAAACGCGTATAATGGAATATATATGAACAAACTCGCCGGCGAGTCCGGATTCTTTCTTTACGGAAGGTTCCGGATTCGCCTGCTTTTTATTCGATGCGCTTTCAGATCTTCGGATCACAGAGCTGCTAATGAAATTATCATACGGAGGCGGATATTTATGGAAAAAAAGCAATTCCAGACAGAGTCCAAAAAATTGTTGGACTTGATGATCAATTCCATCTACACGCATAAGGAAATTTTCCTGCGTGAACTTATTTCCAATGCCAGCGATGCCTTGGATAAACGGTATTATCAGGCTTTGAAATCCGGTGATACCGGTGTAATGAAAAAAGATTTCAAAATTGAGCTGATCCCTGATAAAGATGCAGGCACTTTGACCATTCGTGATAATGGAATTGGAATGACTGAAGCAGAAATGGAATCCAACTTGGGAACCATCGCGAAAAGCGGCAGTCAGGCATTTCGTGAACAGCTTGAAAAAGAAAAAGGAAACAATGACAAGAAAGAAAATCCGCAGGAAATAACGGATATCATCGGACAGTTCGGTGTAGGCTTCTATTCTGCTTTCATGGTTGCCGATAAAATTACCGTAACTTCAAAATCCGAATTCTCCGATTCCGCAAATACCTGGGAATCCAGCGGCGCCGACGGATATACGATTGAGCCTGCGGAAAAAGACAGTGTCGGAACTGATATCGTTCTTCATCTGAAAAAAGATGAAGGGGATGAAACCTACTCCGAATATCTGGAGGATTATCGGCTGGAAAACCTCGTAAAAAAATATTCGGATTATATTCATTATCCAATTCTCCTTGGAGACAAAACCTTGAATTCAATGGAGCCGATCTGGAAGAGTCCAAAGGGAAAAGTAAAGCCTGCAGAATACGCATCCTACTATAAAAACCGTTTTGGCGATTATGAAGATCCGGCTCGAGTGATCCGCACGCAGGTTGAAGGAATATCCAGCTATACCGCGCTTCTTTTTATCCCGAAACACGCTCCGTTCAACTATTATACGAAGGAATTCGAAAAAGGACTTGCTCTCTATTCCTCCGGCGTCCTGATCATGGAAAAATGCAAGGATCTCATTCCGGACTGCTTCAGTTTCGTACAGGGATTGGTGGATTCCCAGGATCTTTCTCTCAATATTTCCAGAGAAACCCTGCAGCACAACCGACAGCTTCAGAATATCCGGAAAAATCTTGAAAAGAAAATCAAGAAAGAACTCAAGGATTTCCTGAAAGACGACCGGGAAGGATATGAATCGTTCTTCAAGGCGTTCGGCCTGCAGCTGAAGGGCGGTCTGTACGAGTCCTACGGAGCGGACAAAGATCTCCTTGCAGACCTTCTCCTGTTCTATTCCTCGAAAAAGCAGGGATATGTGACGCTTGACGAATATATAGAAGATCTTCCAGAAGGTCAGGATAAGATCTGGTACGCGCCGGGCGAAACATTGGAAAAAATCGCGATGCTGCCGCAGGTCCGCGCCGCAGTAGCCGACGGGAAATCGGTTCTGTACCTGACAGACGATATCGATGAATTCCTGCTTAAAATGCTGCAGAATTATAAGGATAAGCAGTTTGCTTCCATTACCGATGAAATTCATGAAAATGAAAGCGATGATGAGAAAAATGCTGCAAAGGAAGCGGAAGAAGAAAACAAACCGCTCCTCGATTTTATGAAGGAAACGTTGAAGGACCGCGTCAGCGAAGTCCGCTTCACAACCGGTCTTAAGGATTCCCCTTGCATGATTACAAGCAAAGGTGAAATTTCCATTGAGATGGAAAAAACGCTGAACCGGATGCCGAATCAAGGTGCCGGATTAAAAGCAGAGCTTGTTCTTGCCCTGAATGCGGATCATCCAGCCATTCAAACGCTGAAGAAAGTTTACGGAGAGGGAACCGGCGAAACGAATAAAGAGAACGCCGCGAAAATAACCCGCCTCCTTCTGGATCAGTCGCTTCTTCTGGCAGGGCTTACAATCGATGATCCTCTTCAGATGGAAAAGGATCTCAGCAGCCTGATCGCTGCATCCTTATAAGGCAGATCTTCTAATTCATATCTAGCAGAAAGTTTTCTAATAATCATTTTCGGAAATTTTTTTGGACATGATTCTAGAAAAGGCTGGTGCACGAACGATCATCATCGTCCATGCACCAGCCTTTTTATTCATCAGACAAGCACCATTGGATACAGAAACAGCCGGAAATTCCAGAATACGAACCTAAATGCTAAATGGCTGAATAACCGCCATCTACCGGAATCGCGACTCCCGTTACATAGGATGAGAAAGGAGACGCAAGATATATGACCGTTGTCGCTATATCAATCGCTTCTC
This sequence comes from Eubacteriales bacterium, assembly GCA_029098205.1. GTDB lineage: Bacteria > Bacillota > Clostridia > Peptostreptococcales > Anaerovoracaceae > Aminicella. The sequence continues at coordinate 23,816 of JAQXNW010000109.1, forward strand.
CGTAACGTTCTTCCGGGATTACAATATCCGCATAGGCCTTAAAATCCGGCTTTTCCATCGTTTTACGCGTATAAGGAGTCTCAAAATATCCGGGGCAGATCGCATTTACGGTAATTCCATACGTCGCCCATTCCGCAGCTAAAGAACGGGTCATATTTACCAAAGCCCCTTTCGATGCCTGATACGGCGCTGACTGCGCAAATTTACTCCCAACCAGGCCAAAAACAGAAGATATATTAATAATCCGTCCATATCCAGAGGCAATCATCGCTTTTTTCGCTACCGCACGAACCATGCGGAATGTGCCGAAAATATCGATATTCATCTCTGTAGCGAACTGATCGTCGGTAATCTCCTCGGCCGGTCCGGCCATTCCGGTTCCTGCATTGTTAACGAGAATATCCACCGATCCGAAATGATTCACGATTTCATCTACCGCGGCATCGACATTCTCGGAATCCGCGATATCACAGCGGACGGGAAACGTTTCCACATTATATTCACTGGTAAGATCATCCGCAAGCTTTCGGATTTTCTCTTCGTTTCTTGCCACTGGAGCAATCGCGCACCCCTGATTGGCCAAAGCCTCGCACATTAGGTTACCGACTGCGGAGGTCGCACCGGTTACGACAGCGGTTCTCCCGCTGAGATCGAAAAAAGATCGTTTCATCGTCTGTTCCCTCTCCAACAATTACATCCAGTAATGCTTAGAATTCAATCATATCCTCTTCAATATCCGAAAGCTTATCCGCACCGCACATCTGCATCGTGTCTTCCAGCTCTCCGCCGACCTTGCGGATATATGCAGAAACACCTTCCGCACCTGCGCCATAAACGGCTGTCACAAACGGTCTTGCAATAAGAACCGCATCCGCGCCGAGCGCCAATGCCTTAAATACATCTACACCAGAACGGATTCCGCCATCTACGAAAATTTTCATTTTATCACCAACCGCTTCTGCGATATCAGATAAAACATAGGCAGTCGGAGAACATCCGTCCAGAACACGCCCTCCGTGATTCGACACAACAATCGCAGAAGCACCCGCTTCCAGCGCCTTTTTAGCTCCGCGCACCGTCATGATTCCCTTTACAATAAACGGAACGCCCGCATCCTGAATAATTTCCGAAAGTTCACGGACAGATTTTCTTCCTGCCGGAGGCGTAAGACCTTTCAGGAACGGAAGACCAGCCGCATCTACATCCATCGCTGCCGCAAATGCGCCGCTGTCACGTACCATTTTCATTTTATCCTTCACAGTTTCGGCATTCCAGGGTTTTACAGTCGGGATTCCGATCCCGCCGCTGTTTTTAATA
>JAQXNW010000110.1 GCA_029098205.1 Eubacteriales bacterium
TTCCGCACCATTTTTTCGCGTCATCCTGCGACATGCTGCTGAAATCCGTCACTTCCACTTTCTTTGCCTTCGATGAAGACGATTTATTCGATGAACTTCCTCCTCCGCAGGAGCAAAGAACCACAATCGCGATGACAACCACAGCTATTATTGCCAATATTGTTTTCTTTCTGCTTCGGTTTCCTGACACTTCTCCGTTTTCTCTTATCATGAACATACACTCCCAGTCAAACCTTCTGCGGGATGCGCATTCCCCCGCATTTCTTCTAAACTCCATAATACGAAGAGCGGCCGCTTTCGTTATCAAGAGTGTAACGCATACGAAAAAAAAATGGAATGCGTTTACAGGGCTGTTTCCTATGGCTGGTCAAAATATTGCACACAGTTTTTTCGTTGTCTTCACCAAAGAGAAGTGATACGGTAAGACAAAAAGGAGGAAGTTAATCATGATTATTTCTGTCAGATACTATTCCCGCTCCGGTAATACGAAAGTGCTGGCCGAGGCGATTGCACGAGGAGCCGGCGTGCCCAGCGTCTCTGTGGATGAAGCTGGTTCTGAAATAAAAAAATACACCGCATAAACTTCTTTCCGATTTTTTGGACATTAAGAAGAAAACCTCCAGGAGTCATATTTCCGGTCTGACTCCCGGAGGTTCGTTTATTTCCCGATTAGATTTTCAATTTTAACGTTCCGGAAGATACATTTCCGTCAATAAACGGATTCCGCTCTCGGTCCTGAAAACACGCTCACGGAAATTTCGAATCGCTCTCTTTGGCATAGCGGACTCATCCGCGTTCACAAGAAAATCCGCTTCCAACAGAATTTGGTAATCCATCCCGTCTACACCGGTGTAGGTATGATGGTGTGAAACAAGATAACAGATCCGATTCAACTGCTCTCTCGGAAGATTAAAATCCGAATAAAATGCTTCCGTCAGCGGGCCGCCCTCCTGCTCCTGGTATTTCCCGTCCGTGTTTCCGTATTTTTCTCTGCAGAGCGGACACGCGATATCATGCGCAACTGCGGCGAGTTCCAGCGTCTCCTGTGTTTTCCCATCCAGATTTTCTGAAATCCCAATCGTCCGCGCAAACCCCCATACCTTCATAAAATGATTGATATCATGCACCTTAACCTTGCTCGTCCGGCTGTAAAATTCAATCATCTTACGAACAGCGCCAGCTGTTTTTTCCGTCATATTTCCATCCTCCGGTTTCATCGGTTCCATGCGTAACATTATTTACGCTTTTCATTATACCCGATCTATCAGCAAAAAGACGCCCTTTCGGGCGTCTCCGTAAAGCTTCTATATAACGAATTCTATTTTATTCTTTTTTCTACGCTTACTTCTACTTCGCAAATGTCTTCGCAAAGGCCTGATCGAGATCTGCGATGATATCGTCGATATGCTCGATGCCGATGGAAAGACGAATTGTATTCGGCCGGATTCCCTGATCCAAGAGCTCCGCCTCATTGCATTCGGAATGCGTTGTGGAAGCCGGATGAATCGCAAGAGACTTCACATCCGCAACATTGGCAAGAAGCGAGAACAACTGAAGATTATCGATGAAATCCTTTGCCGTACGCTCATCTCCGTCGATATCGAAGGTGAAAATGGAACCTGCGCCGTTCGGATAATATTTCGCGTAAAGCTTCTGCTGCTCCGGATCCTTCGATACGGCCGGATGGCTTACAGAAACAACATGCGGATTCTGATTCAGATAGTCAACGACCTTAAGAGCGTTCTCCACGTGTCTTTCTACACGAAGGGACAAAGTCTCCGTTCCCTGAAGAAGAATCCACGCATTGAACGGAGCAAGCGTCGCACCGGTATCTCTGAGAAGAATCGCCCGAATATAGGTTACAAATGCTGCCGGCGCTGTATCCTTCGCGAAGCTGACACCATGATAGGACGGATTCGGTTCTGTGAGCCACGGCCACTTATCCGACTGCGTCCAGTCGAAATTGCCGTCGATGATCACACCGCCGATTGTAGAACCATGACCGCCGATAAACTTTGTCGCGGAATGAACGACGATATCCGCACCATGCTCGATCGGGCGGATCAGATACGGCGTCGCGAACGTATTATCCACGATCAAAGGAAGACCGTGCTTGTGCGCAACCTCTGCCCACGCTTCGATATCGACAACCTCACCGTTCGGATTTCCCAGCGTCTCCACATACAGCGCTTTCGTGTTCTCCTGAATGGCGTCTTCTGCGGCCTTCAGATCATCCGGATCTACAAAGGTGGCTGTCACACCGTAATCCGGGAATGTATGCGCCAGATAGTTATAGGTGCCGCCGTAGATGTTCTTAGCCGATACAATATGATCACCCGCATGTGCGACTGCCTGGAACGCGTAAGTTACTGCCGCCGCTCCGGAGCCGACCGCAAGAGCGCCTGTGCCGCTTTCCAGCGCGGCGATTCTTGCTTCAAAAGCTCCTTCTGTCGGGTTCGTCAATCTTCCGTAAATATTTCCGGCGTCCTTAAGAGCGAATCTCGCTTCCGCATGATCGCTGTTTCTGAATACATAAGAAGATGTCTGATAAATAGGAACCGCTCTGGCATCCGTCGCCGGATCCGGCTCCTCCTGTCCGATATGCCCCTGCAAAGTCTCAAAGTGCCATGTTTTCTTGAATTCATCTGTAATTTTAGCCATTGTTACTGCCTCCCAGCTGTATATCTTATCTTTTTTCTAATTTCCTGTTTTAACGAACGATTCATGAATTTAATCTGTATTATTTGATCAGATTCTGAAATTTATACATTCGCGGCAGTCCACCGGCTGTTGATTGTGTTTTCATCCCTCTTCCCCTTCTAAAACATAAAAATCGGAGCACCCGTCCGGGATGCTCCGAAAATTATCTTCCTTCAATCAGTGATAGATCTTACGCCTGCACTGCGCTCACAAGATAATTCCCGATCGCACAGCATCCAAGCAGCAAAGATCCCATCCGGACAGATAAACTTCCATTCCCAGAACGGCTTTCGTTTCTGTTATTACTGCACATGCACATGACCGGCATTCGCATCATTTTGAAATTTTCAAATCCGAATGTAAACATCTTGCACAATCCTTCTGTCTTCTTAAGCACTTCAGCAGATTTCCGAATTACCTACCGAACTTACATGTAAAAAGATACTATATCAGCCCGTGTTTGTCAACACATTTTTTAAAAAATTTTGTTTTATCCGCACAAATTCTTAGAAGGCACAGCCAGCTGCGTTATTTACGCATCCAGAATTCGTCCGTCTCTCGAAATTGTCACAACCTGCCACGGGATAAACTTCCCGCTTCCCTGTAGCGCGTTCTGCGCGGCCATCTGAAGCCCACCGCAGCACGGAACCTCCATGCGGACGATGGTAACGCTCTCGATCTCATTTTCACGGATGATTTCCATAAGCTTCTCCGTATAGTCTACACCGTCCAGTTTCGGACATCCGATGATCGTAACTTTCCCTTTCATGAATTCTTCATGCATATTCGCATACGCATATGCCGTACAATCCGCAGCGATCAGAAGCTTCGCGCCGTCAAAAAACGGTGCTCCCACCGGAACCAGCTTAATCTGGCACGGCCACTGCTCCAGTCTCGAAACCGGAACTGACAAAGACTGGCTCATACAATTCTCTTCTCCTCTCTCTTCATCCTGCCTTGAAAAACGCATCATACGGGAGCCCGGACATCCTCCGGCCGGTCCCATCATCGAAGGATGAATCCCGTTCTCTAACCCGCTTCCGGACTTCATTCCATTCTTTTCTTTTGCCGCTCTGACCGCATCGGCATCATAAGCCGGAGCTTCCCGCTCTTCAAAAGTAATGGCTCCTGTCGGACAGTTCGGCAGACAGTCCCCGAATCCGTCACAGAAGTTCTCCCGCATCAGCTTTGCCTTCCCATCAATGATTTCGATGGCGCCTTCATGGCACGCCTCCGCGCAGATCCCGCATCCATTGCATTTTTCTTCATCAATATGGATAATTTTCCGTAACACTGTATTCCCTCCTGCATTATAAATAAACGGCAGCCGATACCAGGGCCGCCAGGATCCGCTTCCCTGCTTCTTTTGTCTTTGCTGATTATAGTACAGATTAAAAAAGCAGTACGTGGTTAAAACCACATACTGCGGAAAATCGGAAAACCAGGAAAGGGAAAATCAGTCTTCTTCCTCCATGTGTTTCTGAATATAGGGCCCCATAGCCGCGGCGATCTTCTTCCGGTATTTTAAAAACAGAACAATGCCTACGACAATCAGGACAATTAAAAATATCAAAAAACGCGGATTATGAATTGCTTTCAGAATTACATTCCCGGCTATAATGAAAACAACGGTTCCGGGCAGGCATCCAACGGCGATGGCTTTAATATAATCTCCCGCCGATACGCTCGTTCTGGATGCAACAAAGGGAATCAGTCCGTTCGGAATGACCGGAATCATACTGGCAAAAAGAAAAACCCGTCCCGGATGCTTCGTCTGCCTCAGAAGATCATCCAGCCATGCATTCTGATGCGCGCCTAAAACTTGATCTGTCAAATGCTTTGCTGCTCTTGCGAATTTCAGGATGATAAAATTCATCGTTACGTTTGTTGCGTAGCACATCAGGATCCCGATCAAATAGCCGAAGATAATTCCGTCGCAGATATAGATCGGGAAAAGCGGAAGTACGATTGTAATCGTGCATGCGCATTGAAGGAGAATCATAACGATGGCTCCGCGGCTTCCCTGCGACCGGATATAATCATCGATCTCACCGATGTTTCCATCCTCCACCATCTGAAGAATCTTCGGAGAATGCTCCTTCAGGATATACGCGACGATCAGAATCACTGTGATAATACCGATGGTCCGAATCACGTTCTGCATCGTTAACCGCTTTTTCTTGCTTTTATTCTTATCCACGAAAGGCCTCTCCTCAAATTATCTATCTCTCTTCTGACGGCATCATCCGGCCGTTATTTCTCCATTATTCCGGCCAGGTCTGCGGCTTGGAGCGGTCAGGAATGATTTCGATCCAATATCCATCAGGATCTTCCAGGAAATATATGCCCATCGCCTTGTTTTCAAAACAGATGCATCCCATCTTCTCATGGGCAGCGTGCGCCGCCGCGATATCCGCGGTCTGAAAAGCCAGATGATATTCCTGTTCCCCGAGATCATACGGTTCGCTCCTGTCTTTCAGGTAGGTAAGTTCCAGACGAAAATCCGATTTCCCGTCGCCGAGATACTCGATGGTAAAATCCGGCTGGTCATTGATTTCCACCGGCTCCAGCCCCAAAGCTTCCTTGTAGAACGCGAGAGATCTTTCCAGATCCAGCACGTTGTAATTAAAATGATTAAATGTAAAATCACCCATAACAATCCTCTCCGCATGTAAAACTCATGTACAAAACTCAGCCGGCAAAGAATGAGCCTGCCATGCCTTATTATAGCGCGAAAAATATCCGAACATCCAGTCGTCCCTAAAGAAAAACCGGAGCACATATAAATGCACTCCGGTCATTCCTTCTGCTTTTTGTCCATCGTATATCTTCTTTTAAAAAAGATAAAACTGCAACAATCATTGAAACTTCAATGGTCGTTGCAGTTTTTAGACACGTTTTTTGTCCTATATGCCCCCTATACGCCGAAAACACTCATGCACTAAAAAAGGAGACCGATAATTCGATCCCCTTCTTTTCTTCTATTTCCTGTTATTCACTTGTCGTTCCAGATCCAGTCTCTATACCGCAGGCATTTTCTATATATAAACTTTCTTCAATCTATATACAAGAGGAAACTTCTGCGGAAGTGTTCCCGCATACCTACGCGTCAAACCTTCCTTTCATTTCCGTACCTAACGATAACGGCTACCTTCCGGGCTTTCGTTCTGTCTCCCTCAAAACCCCTCGCAGCCAGTTCTGTCAGTCTGCTATCTTTCCGGCAGGCCTATAGCCCTACACCGTGTGACAAATGAATCTGCTGAATTTCTGATCTCACTGACTAAGTTTTGAAGAGTCTGAACGATGCCCTGCGATGTCTCCTGGTCCTAAACATCTTGATACCATTGGCATCACTCCTTTCTTCTTTTGTTGTCCTAATAATAGTACATGTGCATTACTTTGTCAATTATTTTGCGGAAAATTTTTAATTGATTGATAATTTTGCGAATTCAAGGCGCAAACCATAACTTCATCCAGCCAGAACGCTTCATTTGATCCAAACGACTTCGCGGGAAACACCCGGAATATACCCCATCACAGCCTCCGCACTCCTCATAGAATTCCTCAATCGGTGAAAATTCATCAATCCGGTTTTGTCGAAGCCGAATAGCAATCATTTCGGAAAACCAGATGCTGACTTCGAAGGAAATTTCGCCGCCTGCGAGATAAAAGAGGATGCCCTTTGTCGAATAAAGAGACGGTTTTTCAGTACCGTGAGTAACTGCCTCACGATCGTTTATAATGCAGATTTTTTCAATTTCATCACCTACCGGAGTCTCGGTCATGTGGCCGCCGTCCATTCGAATTTCTCATGTTGTTACCTGAATGGTAAACTCCTGCTGCCGATTCCCCATCCCGCCGCAAATTATTCCGAGCCATAAGGAAATCTTAAGGTTATCTTTATGGTGCATTAAGGCCAGTATTTTATAATAAAAACGCTGGAAACAAGGAGAATCATTATGGCATACAACACAAATGTATATTTTCTGTTTTTAATTCTGACGGCGATTGCGTATATGCTGACGCCGAAAAAATACAGATATGTGACCCTGCTGCTGGGAAGCCTGATCTTTGCCTACTCCTTCAGTAAAATGCTCATCAGCTGGACAATACTCGCCGGAGGAATCGCATGGACAGGCGGACTTCTGATCGAAAAAGCCCTTGGTATGGAAAAAGGGTTAAAAAACGATGAAAAGAAGAAAGCCAAAAGGCGGACAAAGGCAGTTATGCTTTGCTCGGTTCTCACACTCCTTCTGATCTTGATCGGGCTTAAATATACGAATTTCATCGCAACAGAAGTTACGAAATCCTTGGGAATGGACACACTTTTCCTTTCAGCGAGGCTGAAGAGAGTCGCTGCCCCGATCGGAATCTCCTTCTATACTCTGCAGGCTCTCAGCTATCTTCTGGATATTTATTGGAAGCGGGAGAAGGCCGAAAGAAACCCCCTGAAAGTCCTGCTTTTTCTGCTCTTCTTCCCAACGCTTATGGAAGGCCCCATTGCTAGATGGAGCGATGTGAAGGACTCCATGTTCGAAGGAAATCCGATTACAGAAGACGCAGTACGGGATGGGACAATTCGGATCGTCCTTGGCCTGTTTAAGCGTATGATCATTTCCGACCGGCTGAATGTAATGGTGAACCGCCTTTACGCGCCCGGACTTCACCTGGACGGCGCGATGATTCTTCTGACCGCAGTCGTTACGACGGTTCAGCTTTATATGGAGTTTTCAGGAACCATCGACATTGTCATCGGTTCCGCAAAAATCTTCGGCATCGGCCTCCCTGAAAATTTCAGACAGCCCTTCTTTGCCCAGAGCGCCGCGGAATTCTGGCGAAGATGGCATATCACACTGGGGACCTGGTTCAAGAACTACATTTTCTACCCTGTGTCCACATCCAGACTCATGAAAAAATGGGGACGGTTCGGAAGAAAGCACTGCGGAAAATATCTCACCAATGTTGTCACATCGGCCATTGCTTTGTTCCCGGTCTGGATATTAAACGGCTTCTGGCACGGTCCGAAGTGGCCCTACATTATATACGGAATCTACTATTTCATCATCCTGCTGCTGGAGGTAATGCTGAAGCCGGTGGGCGCAGCAATCCATAAGAGGATGGGGCTTTCGGAGAACGGGAAAGCTCTGAAAGTTATACGAACCGTAAGAACCTGGCTCGTCATTGTTTTCGGAGAGATGCTGTTCCGGGCGAATACGTTCGGCCAGTTCTTAAGAATGATGCGGGCACTTCTGCATTTCCCCGGGAAAGGACTTCCCTTTTCCTTCAGCACGAGCTGGCTCGGTCTGGAATTTGGCGACATTGCGGTCGCCATCGCCGGATGCATTGTCATGTTCTACCTGGATTACAGACTGGAAAAAAATCCTTTGTACCTCAAAAGCATTACGGAGCTTCCAAAGGGCCGCAGGTGGGGAATGTACTATACCATGATTTTTTCCATCGTGGTTTTCGGAGCCTATGGAGCGGGTTATACACCAGCGGATTTGATTTATGCCGGATTCTAAGGAAGGGATGAACAGGATGAAAAACAAGAGAAAAGAAGCTACCTTATTTCTTCTGATTCTTTTTCTTTCGCTTTTTCTGCCCGGGAAGCTGCTGACGCCAAAGATCATGAACGATCTGGACCTCTCGAGCGGGAGAAACGGGGTCTTGCCGAAGGTTCTTTCGGAACCGGAGGATTCCATCGATCTTCTCATTATCGGGGACAGCGAGAGTTATTCGTCGATCGATCCCAGAGTGTTAAAAAAAGAATATAACATTCGAACCTATGCCGCCGGTCAGGCCGGAGCAACGATCGGAGAGTCCTGCAGCATGCTCGGTAAAATTCTGACCAGACAGAAGCCGGCGGTCATTCTTTACGAAACGAACAGCCTTTTTCGAGCCCAGCCGGATCCAAACAATCCGGGAACTGTGGTAACAAATACCTTAGAGAAGATTTTCCCTCTTCTCAAATATCACAGCGCATGGAAATCCCCTTTTATTTCAAAATACAGAAAGACATACATGGGCTTTCGAATCGAGAAGAGAATCCGGCCTTACAAGGGCGGAAATTACATGGCGAAGGGCAAGTCCTCCAAGGAAGATGCCAGGATTAATAAAAATAATATCCAATCTTTGAAAGAAATAAAGGCGCTGGCGGAGGCAAACGGGGCAAAGCTGATTATGTATTCCGCGCCTTCGCCCCGAAACTACAGTTACAGCAGGCACATGGCCCTGACAGAGCTGGCAGCGCGCGAACACATCGAATACATCGATATGAACATGCATGACAACGAGCTCAAGATGAACTGGAAAAAAGATACCCGGGACCGGGGAGATCATCTGAATATTTACGGCGCGAAAAAAGCCACGAAGTTCATGGGCAGGTATCTGTCTTCAACCGATTATTTCAGCGAAACGAAAACTTATGATTTGAAAACCTATGATATGAAGAACCGCTCTGTTTCAGAAGAAAAGAGGAAACGATGAAGATGAAAGATCAGAATAGCATTTTGGATGCCCTCGAAAAAACAGGGCTCCGGCATAAAGATAAGATTGCAGTCAAAGACCCCGAGGCCGGATATACCTGGAGCGAACTGATCGTGCGGTCGAAAAGAGCCGGAAAATGCATCGCAGCAGCAGCCAATGGACGAATCAGATTCCCCGCCGCCATTCTTGCGGACAAAAGTGCCGATCTTCTTTCTGCAATGACAGGCGTAATTTATGCAGGCGGATTCTATGCTGTAATCAACCCAGAGCAGCCTGCAAAGAGAATCGAAAAGATTCTCGAAACTTTGTCCCCGGAAGTTATGATCGCAGAATCAAAATATCAGGAGAAACTTCTGGAAGCCGGATACAGCGGCCGGATTTACGATCTGGAACTTCTGTTTTCAGAGGACAAAGAGGACAGCGATGCCTCCAGCCCAGAGGCACAGGAAGAGACTAAATCCTGCCCCGATGCACCGGGAGAAGCAAAAGCCTATCCCAGAGCATCCGAAAAAGTCATGGCCGGAATCCGGGAAAATCTTTCCAGAGAAAGTCCATTATACGGGATCTTCACATCCGGCTCAACCGGAAATCCGAAATGCGTGCTTGTAAGCCATGGAGCCGTGATCGATTTTATCGGGCACTTCGCAGAACTCTTCGATTTCAGATCAGATGACGTGATCGCATCGCAAGCACCCTTTGACTTCGACGTATCGATCAAAGACATTTTTACCGCATTTTTCACAGGCGCGTCCCTCCTGCTGATTCCGAGAGAATATTTTTCCACAGCGAAGACCCTGATGGACTATCTCTGTGACAATCACGCCACAAGCCTGACCTGGGCGGTGTCCGCCCTCTGCATTATCTCCGGCCTTCACTGCTTCTCCTACCGGGTGCCGGACAGGCTCCGAAGAGTCATGTTTTCCGGGGAAGTTATGCCGGTAAAACAGCTGAATATCTGGATGGATCACGTGAAGAACGCTAGGTTCGTGAATCTTTACGGGCCTTCCGAAATCACCTGCAACTGCATGTATTATGAGGTAAAACGCTCCTTCGCGACGGACGGGAAGCTTCCTCTGGGGAAGGAATTTCCCGGAAGGACGGTTCTCCTTCTGGATGAAGGCGGGAATGTGATTCATGAAAAGAATCAGCCGGGAGAAATCTGCGTGATGGGTGAATCGCTTGCTCTTGGCTATTACGGGAATCCGGAAGAGACAGCCCGGCATTTCGTAAGATTCGGACCGGAAGGACAGAGGATGTACAGAACCGGCGATCTGGCCTATTACGGGGATGACGGAGAAATGTATTTCGCAGGCCGAAAGGATTTTCAGATCAAGCACATGGGGCACCGGATAGAACTTGAAGAAATCGAGAGGAGCATCGATTCCGCAGAAGGAGTGGAGCGATGCCTCTCAACCTTTGACCAGAAGAAGAACCGGATTTACCTCTATTACAAAGGAGAGATCGATAAGAAGACACTCCATCGGAAGGCCAAGGAGCTGCTCCCCCTTTATATGGTTCCGAATAAATTTATCCATGTCAAAGATTTTCTACTGAACAAAAACGGGAAAACGGACCGGAAAGCGCTGCCCACGCTGGAGGAAGTCGATGAAAGCATCCGTTTTAAGGAACAGGAGATGATAAAATGAAAGACTCTTCAATGTCGGAAAGAAAATTTCTGGCCGAAGCTTCGGACCGTTTTCAAACTCCCTGCTATGTCTTCGATACGGACGCTTTTCTTGACCGCGCTCAGTCTTTCCGGAAAATATTTCCGGACAAAGTCCGCATCAACTACTGCATGAAGGCAAACCCTTTCCTGATAGAAGCAAGCCTTGCCTTCACCGACCGGATCGAAGTCTGCTCCCCGGGCGAATTTCTGATCACAAAGAAGGTGGGAATCCCGGCGGAAAAACTTTTGATTTCCGGCGTTCTTAAGAAAGAAGAGGATATCGATTCGATCGTCAGAAGCTGCAGAGAAAAAGCGGTTTATACAGCGGAATCCCCCGCGCAGCTGGACGGCCTGGAAAAGGCTGCCGAGAAATACGGCGCCATATTAAATGTATATCTCCGGCTCACCTCCGGAAACCAGTTCGGCATGGATGAGGAACCGATCATCGGAATCGTAAAGAATTTCGACGCGTACCGGCATCTGAGATTCTACGGAATTCACTTTTTCACCGGAACGCAGAAGCATAAAATGCGGCTCTGTGAGAAAGAAACAGCTAAGCTGGATGCGTTTATCAAACGGCTGGAAGCGGAAACAGGGCGTGAGGTCCGCCATCTGGAATACGGCACCGGATTCGGCGTTCCCTATTTCACAGATCAGAAGGAGGATGCCATCTCCGGTCCGTTCCTTCGGGAATTCGCTTCCATGCTTACCGGGATGGACTATTCCGGCGAAATTTCGCTGGAGATGGGAAGGGCTCTGGCTTTCGATTCCGGGTATTATCTGACAAAGATCCGGGATATGAAAAGAAACGGCGATACATCATATGCCATCACGGACGGAGGCATTCACCAGATCAATTACGACGGCCAGCTGAGAGGCATGTACATCCCCTATCTGGATCTGATCCGCGATGGAAAAATAGCGCCCCTTCAGACGGAAGGCGGGTGGACATATACCATCTGCGGTTCCCTTTGTACGACGAACGATATTTTAGTATCCGACCTTAAGAGCGAGAAGCTTAAAACAGGCGATGTCCTGGTTTTCGAACGGGCCGGCGCCTATTCCTTCTACGAAGGCATGCAGCTCTTTTTAAGTCATGAGCTTCCGGCGGTTTTGCTTTACAGCCGGAAAGAAGGTTTCAGACCTGCACGGAAACGGATCGAATTATACAGCCTGAATATGACAGAAAAATGACCAGGCAGCGTTTCAAACAGCAATGCCGGCCGGAATACACCGGATCTGAAAGATCGTAAATGCCGGGAATCCAGTCATTCCCGGAAATGAAGACATAAGATCAAGAAAGGAAAAAACCATGAAAGACAAAATTATTGAAATCCTGAACGACATTGACGACAGTGTAGATTACGAAGAAGAAAAAAGCCTGATCGGCGACCACATTCTTGATTCTTTAAGTATAATAAACCTGGTGGGCGAACTGGAGGACGAATTTGATATTTCGATCGGGCCGGAGGAAATGACAAAGAAGAACTTTGACTCCGCGGACGGAATTCTGGCCATGGTCAAGCGTCTTTCGGAAGAACAGTAACACAGATAAAAAATTTATTTCCCGGAGGTAGGATATGTCAGAGCAGACGATACTGATCGCGGAGGACGATGAAGATATCGTAAGCATTTTAAGATTATATTTGGAGAATGCCGGCTACAGCGTAATAGCCTGCTACGACGGCGAAGAGGCGCTCGAAGCGGTGCAGAATAATAAAACGGATCTTTGTCTCTTCGATATAATGATGCCGAAAATGAACGGGTACGATCTCATCCGAACGGTGAGAAAATCCTTCAACATGCCGATCATCATAATCTCCGCGAAGGACAAGGACAGTGACAAAATTCTTGGCCTGGACCTCGGCGCTGACGATTACATTCTGAAGCCGTTCAATCCTCTGGAAGTCGTCGCCAGAGTACGTGCCGCCTTAAGACGGTTCTATAAGCTGAATCCTGCGGCGGCCGAAGAAGACAGAGCTGTCCTCCGCTCAGGGGAGCTTTCGGTGGATACAAACCGCATGCTTCTATATAAAGGGGATCAGGAGATCAAAGTGACCCCTTCCGAGATTAAAATTCTCATTATGCTGATGAGAAATCCGGGACGTGTCTATACCAAGGCTCAGATCTATGAAAATCTGAGCGGAGACAGCTTCATTTCGGATGACAACACCGTTACGGTCCATATTTCAAATCTCAGGAACAAGATTGAAGATGACCCCAGAAATCCAAAATATCTGATTACAGTCCGCGGCCTTGGATACAAGTTCGAAAACTGAATAAGGAGATGGAATGTCATCAAAGAATACCAACACATCGATCTTTGCCTACATGATGAAGATCATGGCCATCAGTCTTATTGCCATACTGTCCGTCGGCGTTCTTGTCTTCGCGCTCTTTGTATTTAATCTCTTCGGCCTTTTTAAGACGCCGGAGTATTCCGGCGGGCCGGATCTTCGCGGAATCGAGAAGGAAATCAAAAATACGAAGGACGACAATTATTCGACAGTCGATACGGAGGTTCTGGGCGACAAAGGATATTTTGAAATCCTGGATTCATCAGGAAAGGTCATTTATTCAGGAAAGGAAAATGGGAAAAAGAGCTACGCCCCTTATCTCATTAAATACATACCGGAAACCGATCATTCTCTGTATATCGACTTTAGTAAATTCATCGACAACCGCAAAACCATGTATCTTCTCAGCGTTCAGAATTACGCGAATAAGAATAACCAGCGGGAAGGAAACCTGGTGCAGATTTTCAAGGCAGACGGGAGCATCGTCTTTTCTTCCGACAATGGAGATGACAAGAAAATTTCGACTCAGGAATTCGCCTATATCAAATCCCATGCGGAGCAGCAGTTCGGAAGATATTTTGGGAAGAAGATGGTCCGGGAGAAGAAGGTATTCAAAACTCCGGACAAAGAAAAGCAGCGGGCTGCTATCTTCCATTTTGCGAGCCCTTATATTCAGTACAAAAAGGAAGAACAGCAGTTTTACAATACCAGAACCATGGTTATCATCGCTTATCTCGTTTATGTAATTATCGTTATCCTTCTTGCGGCCTTTGTTTTCTACAGGAAGCTGAAGAAGCCGCTTTCAACTTTAAAAACCGCCCTGGAGGAGGTTACGACCGGAAAGAAAGTGGAAGTTGACAGTGAGGTGGAGACAAGGGAAATCCGTCAGGTTCTGGTAGCGTTTAATTCCATGGAAGACCGTCTTGAGAAAATGGACGCCGAACGGGAAAAAGCCCGTGAAGAAAGAAATACTGCCCTCGCTGATATTTCTCATGATCTGAAGACGCCAATTACCGTCATCGGCGGATATGCGGACGCGTTAAGAGACGGCATGATTCCGATGGAAGAGAGTCAGAAGTATCTGGATATCATCAGCCAGAAAGCGCAGGATATGTCCGAGCTCATCACGCAGTTCAGCGATTACAGCCGGTTTGAAAATCCGAAGTTCAAGCTTTCTAAGAAGAGAGAAGATCTGGCAGAATATCTTAGAGCCTATATGGCCGCAAGATTCAGCGAGCTTTCGATTCAAGGCTATGCGGTGAATACGGACATACCAGAAGAACAAGTCTTCTTTAACTTCGACCAGATCCAGATGAAGAGGGTATTCGAAAATATCATATCGAACTCGCTGAAGTATACAAAACCCGGCACGACGATCTCGGCCTCCATGAAATGCGATGACAGGAATATCGTAATCATCCTTGGAGATAATGGACCCGGCGTATGCGATGAGCTTAAAAAGAACCTGTTTGAACCGTTTTTTGTCGGAGACGCGTCCCGCAAGAGCGGAAAAGGCACGGGCCTCGGACTTTCGATTGCAAAGAAAATCGTAGAAGCCCATGGCGGAACCATAGAGCCGGAAGACAGTCCGGATGGGAAGCCATGCCTTTATTACAGGATTACTTTTCCAAGATCCTGAGAGCGAACGGCTGCCCGGCCGCCTGCCCGTTCGCGGCAGAATCAAGTTTCCTCCTCTGCTGATTTCGGCCCGCTCGACATGAAAACCTCCCTTCTGCAAATAAGGATTAACATAATGAACACATTATGCTGATATGTTTGCAGAAAGGAGTCTAACAGCATGAGCAATAAAAAAACAGGGATATATTGACGAGACCTCCCGGGGTCTGCTGCTTCATTCAGGCAAATTTGGCCGCTTCTTATATCGCATCACGATAATCATCACAAAGTTCTTCGGGAACCGTAAACTCCACAACTTTGGCGACATCCGAATTACCAGAGCACTCCATTTTCTCTAAAATGGTAGATTCTCAAAAATCAATCACAAATATTTAACCTCTTTTCATATAAAAATGATAATATTAGAGTAACAAGAAAACGAAAAGAGGTAATCCAAAAATGTGTACAGCGCTTTATTTTTCAACAAAAGACCATTACTTTGGAAGAAATCTGGACCTGGATTTCTCCTACAGCGAAAC
>JAQXNW010000111.1 GCA_029098205.1 Eubacteriales bacterium
ACAGAAATCGGGGGGGGTGAGGGAACCTATGGCAAAAGAACCGAGAGATACATCGCATGAGCTCCGGTGCTCCTTCTGCGGAAAGCCGCAGAGCCAGGTCAGAAGACTGGTTGCGGGACCGGGAGTATACATCTGCGATGAGTGCATAAATATGTGCAGCGAGATCATCCAGGACACAGAAGAGCAGGGATACCGCGGACAGTCCAGAAACAGCGGAAAGCCAGATGTGGATTACCGCAATATTAAGCCGGAGCAGATTTACGCGCAGCTGTCCGATTACGTAATCGGGCAGGAACGGGCGAAGAAGGCTTTGTCTGTGGCGGTATACAATCACTATAAGCGGATCGGCGGACTTTCTGACGAAGAGAAGGACGGCGTCGAACTTCAGAAGAGCAACATTCTTATGATCGGGCCGACCGGATCCGGAAAGACGCTGCTCGCGAGAACGCTGGCAAAAATTCTGGATGTTCCGTTCGCGATCGCGGACGCGACAGCGCTGACAGAAGCCGGATATGTGGGAGAGGATGTGGAGAATATCCTTCTCCGTCTTCTTCAGGCGTGCGATTACGATGTAGAGAAGGCGCAGCGCGGCATCGTCTATGTCGATGAGATTGATAAAATCTCCCGCCGCTCTGAGAATCCTTCGATTACGAGAGATGTAAGCGGCGAAGGCGTACAGCAGGCGCTTCTTAAGATTTTGGAGGGTACGGTCGCGAATGTTCCGCCGCAGGGCGGGCGCAAGCATCCGCATCAGGAGTTTATCCAGATTGATACGACGAATATCCTGTTTATCTGCGGCGGCGCGTTTGACGGGTTGGAGAAGATTATCAAGAGACGGCAGGGCGCGAATGTAATCGGATTCAATTCGGAGATTATGACGGGATCCGCGGAGGATATGGCGGCTGCCAATGAGCAGGTGGAGCCGGAAGACCTTCTGAAGTTCGGTCTGATTCCGGAGTTTATCGGACGTCTTCCGATGATTGTAACCCTGGATCCGCTTTCGGAGGATGCGCTGATCCGCATCATGAAGGAGCCGAAGAACGCGCTGATCAAGCAGTACAAGAAACTGATGGAGCTGGACGGCGTGGATCTTGAGCTTACCGAAGATGCAGTAAAAGCGATCGCGGAGAAGGCGCTGGCGCAGAATACAGGCGCCAGAGGACTTCGGACGATCTTTGAAAAGACGATGACGGATACCATGTTTGCCGTCCCGTCCCGGAGCGATGTCCGGAAGGTTGTGATGACGCGGGATACAATCGAGAAGGGTGAGGAGCCGGAACTCCTTACGGAAGACGGCAGGAGAGTAGAATTCCGGGAGAATATGCCGGATACTTCTGCCGTGGCAAAATAGAAGTCTTACTATGAAACGGCAGGCGGCGGAAAGCCGCGTGCTGTTTTTGCAAAATACAGGAGAGAAATAGAAGATGAGTGATGAAATAAAAGCGGCCGGAACAAATCTGGAAGAGGCTTCGGATGAGAAGACTTCCTCCAGAAACAGATTCCGGGATGTGAAAGAGATTCTTCCCTGCATTCCTCTTCGGGGACTTACGATTTTTCCGAATACTGTTATCCATTTTGATGTCGGAAGGGAAAAATCCGTGCGGGCCTTGGAGAAGGCGATGGCTACGGACAAGATGCTGTTTGTTTCCAGCCAGAAGGATGACAGCGTGCTGATTCCGAAGGAAGAGGATTTTTATTCGATCGGAACAGTCGTGCGTGTAAAGCAGATGCTGAAAATCCAGGGCGACGCGGTCCGCGTTCTTGTGGAAGGAATCTGCCGCGCGACCTTTGACGAGCTGATTGAGGAAGATAATTATCTTTCCTGCACCGTAAACCGGATTACGGAGAATATTACCGAAGAAAGCCTGACCGTTGAGGATAAGGCGAGGCTCCGTCTGACGGAGAACGCTTTCGCGGAGTACGCGAATCTGACCGCGGAGATCAGCGATGACATCGTAGACAAAACGCTTGCGATTGATAATCCGGGCGCAAAGGTCGACAATATGGCGAATGAAATTTTCGTGAGTCCGGAGAAGAAGCAGAAGGTACTTGCGTCTTTGGTATTTTCTGAGCGTCTGGAAACACTGTACGAGATCATTTCCGAGGAAAATGAGATCGCGGTGGTCGAGAAGCAGCTTGCGCAGCGGGTGAAAGAGAATATCGACAACGGTCAGAAAGAATATTATCTTCGGGAAAAAATCAAGGCGATTCAGTCGGAATTAGGCGTCGATGAGGATACAGCCGCGGAAACCGCGGAATGGCTCGAGAAGCTGGACGAACTGAAGCTGGATCCGAAGGTGGATGAGAAGGTCCGGAAAGAAATCAATAAATTCGCCAAGATGGCGCCGGCTTCTGCAGAAGGCGCGGTGATCCGGAATTACGTTGAGACCATCCTGGATTTGCCTTGGCATAAATCGTCCAGGCTGAACAATAATCTCAAGAAGGCGGAGAAAATTCTGAACCAGGATCATTATGGCCTGGATAAAGTCAAGGAGCGTGTGCTCGAATATCTGGCGGTTACGCATCTTTCGAAAAGCATCCGCGGACCGATTCTTTGTATGGTCGGACCTCCGGGCGTTGGAAAGACTTCGGTGGCAAGATCCATTGCCCGCGCGACAGGAAGAGAATTCGTCCGGATGTCGCTGGGCGGCGTGCGGGATGAAGCAGAGATCCGCGGACACAGAAGAACGTATATCGGCGCGATTCCGGGACGTGTCATCAACAGCATCCGGGAATCAGGCGTGAATAACCCGCTGTTCCTGTTTGACGAGGTCGATAAGATCGGCGCGGATTTCCGCGGTGATCCGGCTTCCGCGCTTCTGGAGGTTCTTGATCCGGAGCAGAACAGCACCTTTACCGATCATTTTCTGGAGGTGCCGTTTGACCTGTCAAAGGTCATGTTCATTACGACGGCGAATGACGCGGGAACAATTCCGCGGCCGCTTCTTGACCGGATGGAGCTGATTGAGGTTCCGGGATATACGGAAGAAGAGAAGGTGAAAATCGCGGAGCAGTACCTGATTCCGAAGGAAATCAAAGAAAACGGGCTGAAGGAGTCGAATATCCGGATTTCCGAGCGTGCGCTTCACGATGTCATCAATTATTATACAAGGGAGTCCGGCGTTCGGAATCTTGAGCGTACAATCGCTTCTCTCTGCCGGAAAGCGGCGAAGAACGTCGTTATGGATAAGAAGAAGACGAGCCGGATTACGCCCCGGAATCTGGAAAGCTATCTGGGCAAACACCGGTATCTGTACGATCTGGCGGATAAGGAAGATCAGGTCGGCGAAGTTATGGGACTTGCATGGACAGAAGTCGGCGGCGTCACTTTGAAGGTCGAGGCGGCGGCGCTTCCGGGAACCGGGAAGATTCAGCTGACCGGACAGCTGGGAAGTGTGATGCAGGAGTCCGCGCAGGCGGGGATCAGCTATATTCGCTCCCGTGCGGAAGAATATAATATTGATCCGGAATTCTATAAGAATATGGACATCCATCTTCATCTTCCGGAGGGCGCGGTTCCGAAGGACGGACCGTCTGCCGGAGTTACGATGATTACCGCGGTGGTTTCGGCGCTGACCGGACGCGCGGTGCGGCATGACATCGCGATGACGGGCGAAATCACGCTCCGAGGCGACGTGCTTCCGATCGGAGGATTCCGGGAGAAGGCTTTGGCGGCTCACCGCGCGGGAATTCGGAAGGTCCTTCTTCCGAAGGAAAACAAGCCGGATTTAGATGAAATTCCTCATTCCGTGAAAAAAGACATGGAATTTGTTCTCGTGGACAAAGTCGATCAGGTTCTGGATGAGGCATTGGTGTAAGGCGGAAACGAAATGAAAATATATCAGTCGGATCTTGCTGCTGTGGCTGTGAAGCCGCAGCAGTATCCTCCCGATGATCTTCCGGAAATCGCGTTTGCGGGACGATCGAATGTGGGAAAATCCACTCTTTTAAATTATCTGACAGGACGGAAAAATCTCGCGCGGGTAAGTTCCGCGCCCGGGAAAACACGGACGATTAACTTTTACGAAATCGATGGGAAGTTCCGGATTGTCGATCTTCCGGGATATGGATATGCGAAAATTTCCCAGAAGGAATCGGAAAAGTGGGGCGCCATGATGGATACGTTTTTCCGTACGAGGAAAAATCTTAAGACCGTCGTGCAGCTTGTCGATATCCGCCATGAACCTTCCCGGCAGGATGTTCAGATGTATGAATACCTGAAATATTACAATTTAGACGGACCGGTTATCGCGACGAAAGCGGATAAAATTTCGAAAGCGCAGACGGCCAGGAATATAGCGGGGATCCGTAAGGCTCTCGGCGTCCGCTCGGAGCAGGCGGTGATCCCAGTTTCCGCGCTGAAGAGAGAGGGCCGCGAACGTGTTCTGGATGCGCTGGACGGAATCCTCGAGGGTTGAGAAAAGAAGCAGAAGGTTGTACAATTCAAAGTAGGAGGACTTGAATTTTATGGCGGAAACCATCGGAAAGATTCTGTTCACGGAAGAACAGATCCGGCGCCGTGCGGAAGAATTGGGCGCTGAAATAACGAAAGATTACGAAGGCCGTGAATTGATCTGCGTGGGTACGCTGAACGGCGCAGTTATGTGGATGTGCGAGTTGATCAAGCATATCAATCTGGATGTCCGGCTTGATTTTCTTTCGGCGCACAGCTACGGCGGCGGAACTGTCAGTACGGGCGTCATTACGGTAACGAAGGATCTGGAATTCGATATTCAGGGGAAGGATGTCCTGATCATCGAGGATATCATCGATTCCGGAAATACGCTTTATTATTTGAAACACCATTTCTTCCCGGAGAAACAGCCACGCAGTGTGAAAATCTGCACGATGCTTGATAAACCGGCGCGGAGGGAAGCGGATATTACGGCAGATTATACCGGGTTCACAGTAGACGATCTGTTTATTGTCGGATTCGGACTGGATTATGACCAGCGGTACCGGGCGCTTCCGTATATCAGTTATCTGGAGGGGTAATCACGCGGGAGCAGAGGAGACTATGAGTAAAACCATAAATATCAGTACGATTCTTCTGATTGTAATCGTGCCGGTCACAGTGCTGCTTTTAAGTTTTAATCTGACATTCCGTTTTCCGGCAACATACAGTTTTTATTTTACGGATACGCAGGCTGTAAGCAAGCTTGGATTTGAAATCGAGGACAGCGAAGTGACGCATGAAATCGCTGCCTATCTTTCAAATCCGAAGGATAACACCTTTCAGGTCTACGAAAAAACCGGAAATTATAAGGATAGGGTTTTCGGGATCGAAGACCAGCGTGCAATGCGAAGCGCAAAGAAGTTCCTGTTTTGGGAAGGCATCGCGGGGCTTTCTGCGCTGGCTTTGTCGCTCGGCGTTTTTTTTGGAACATCCAGGAAAGCGGCGGATGACCGGGATCTTTATCAGTTTGTGATGCGCGGTTTCGGGATCGGGTCTGTGCTGCTTCTTGCGGCATCCGACATTCTGGCGCTTATCCCGGCTGTGCGGAAGGGGTTTTACCGCTGGATTTTCGGAGTGAAACTGTCGAAAAATTCTGCGCTTCACTCTTTGATCACGGCGGGATTTCCGAAAACTTACTGCATCATGTCAACGGTGATCGGCGTGGTTCTGCTTCTTCTGTTTATCTTTTTGTTTTACAGAAGATACCGGCCGAGAGGACGAATTTTCTATTAGAGCTATTAGAGAAAGAGAATATATAGAGCATATATCGAGAAAGAGCATATACCCTCAGGATCTGATTTTCAGGCAGGAGGTTCTTTGTTGAAAGAGAAAATAGATATGCATAACCATACAACCGCTTCGGACGGAACGTTCACACCGACGGAGCTGGTTGAAAAATATGCCCGTGAGGGATACAGCGTCATTGCGGTTACCGATCATGACGGGATGGACGGCGTTATGGAAGCACAGGAGGCGGGAAAGCGTCTTGGTGTGAAGGTGATTGCCGGAATCGAGATCGGGACGGTGATACGGGACCGCTATGAACTTCATATTCTGGGATATGATTTTGACATTCACGATCCCCAGATGATTCGTGAAATGGAATCGATTCGGGCTTACAGGGAGAAAAGAAATCAGAAACTTCTTAAATTTTTCCGGGAAAACGGATATTCGATTACGGGGAAGGACTTAATCCAAAGGGAAGGACAGCATTATATCGGCAAGCCGAATTTTGCGCGGGCGTTGGTAAAGAAAGGATATGCGGAAAGCGTTTCGGAGGTGTTCCGTTCGCCGAAGCTTCTCGCGTCGGAAACTGCGTCGAAGCTGAAGCAGAAAAAAGTGGTTTCAAGAGACGCGATCCGCTGGATTCGGGAAGCCGGCGGCTGGGCGGTTCTCGCGCATCCGATGAAAGTCCGCGGGATTGGAGAAAAATCTTCGGAGGAATTCTTCCGGAATCTGGAGAGCATCGTATCCGAATTGAAAGCGGATGGACTTAGCGGTCTGGAATGCAGACATCCTTCCGCGTCAGAGGAAGACGTGATCCGGCTGGAAGAAATCGCGGACCGGTACGGTCTTCGAAAGACAAGAGGATCGGATTTTCACGGAGACCGATAATCGGCTTTTGAATATTCGGCCCAACTGGAATTCTGCGGCTTAAAGTAACTTACGGGAAGAGCTGCAGGCGGAAGATGCCTTTTACAGCTCTTCTTTTCCATATGTGAGATTTCATTACATGAAAATATGTCCGAAGTGTTTTCGGCGTCTGTGAAGGGAGGCACAGTCATGAAAATTCATTTCTGCGGCGCGACGACAGGAGTAACGGGATCCTGCCATCTGCTTTCGACGGAGAAGCATAAAATTCTTCTGGACTGCGGGATGTTTCAGGGAGGCAAAGCACAGGACGCTTTGAACTATGAACCGTTTCCGTTTGATCCAAAGGAAGTGGAATGCGTTATTCTGAGCCATGCGCATATCGATCACTGCGGCC
>JAQXNW010000112.1 GCA_029098205.1 Eubacteriales bacterium
GGTTCTTTCTCTTTACCTGGTTTCGGCGGCTTCCCTCCGGGCAGAAAGCATTTTATAGCATCAATGTATCGGATTCCATATCGCCGGCGCATCCACACAGCCGTTGTCACCATTTCTTCTGTCAAAGAAAGATATGGTATACGCTCCGCTACCATTTTGAAATTTTTTACAGAGGGATCCGGTTTCACACCGCTTCGGAGCACGTATCCCGTTCGAAGTGAGTTTCCCTGATTAAACGGAACTTTCACAACCGAACCAACTGGAAGATCTTTTTCCGTACTGTATGTATACATCCGGTCTACACTTCGGCTTTTATTGTCGATCACAAGATCTACATACTGCATGAAACCCCTCAGAAATACAACTTGCCGAAAAATGATTTACAGAAGCTCAATTCCGTTCTCCCGGCATTCTTCTACCATAGATTCAGGCCAGACGGAAACCTGTACTTCTCCGATATGCGCTTTTCGAAGGAAGTACATGCAGAGACGGCTCTGTCCGATGCCTCCTCCGATGGAGTAAGGCAGCTCTCCATTCAGAATTGCCCTCTGGAACGGATAATTCCGCTTAAAGTCAGCACCGGAAGCAGTCAGCTGCCGATCCAGCGACTTTTCGTCCACACGAATTCCCATCGAGGAAATCTCAAAAGCTCTTTCCAGGATAACATTCCACAAAATGATGTCCCCGTTCAGATCCCAATCATCATAATCCGGAGCGCGTCCATCATGTTTTTTTCCGGAATGAAGCGGTCCGCCGATCTTTTCAACAAAGACAGCACCATATTCTTTCGTAATTAAATTCTCACGTTCCTTCGGCGTTTTATCCGGCCAGCGGTCTTCCAACTCCTGTGCCGTAACAAAGGTGATTTCATTCGGAATATTGCTCCGGATCTCTGAATAGTGCCGATTGACAAAATCGCTGAGATTCCGGATTGCGCGGTAAATGATGCGTACTGTGTCTTCCAGATATTCTATAGTTCTCTGCTCTTTAGTGATGACCTTCTCCCAATCCCACTGATCTACATATACAGAGTGAAGATTATCCAGTTCCTCATCTCTTCGAATCGCGTTCATATCTGTGTAGATTCCTCTTCCCGGTTCTACATGATATTTCTTCAGCGCATATCTTTTCCATTTTGCAAGCGACTGCACAATCTCAATCTGCTTTTCGTCCAAATCCTTTACAGTGAAAGAAACACGGCGCTCCACACCATTCAGATCATCGTTCATTCCTGTCTCCGGATCCACGAAAAGCGGAGCACTGACTCTTCGAAGTTTCAGCCCATATGCCAGTTCGTCCTGAAAGAAATCCTTGATTTTCTTGATAGCTCTCTGTGTTTCTACCGGATAAAGAGCCGTATGATAATTTTCCGGAATATATAGGTTCGGCATGTGGTCAAACTCCTTTCCTCACCCTTTTAAAAATTAAAAAAATAAAGCGTGTACAAAAACCGCTAAAAACTTTCCCACTGCCATACAAAAATGGCTTATATGGCACCTAGCGTCGTCTGGAAAACTCACATCCGCAGAAATTCTGCCGATAAAGCCCATATTCTTTCGAGAGCTCTACGCTTCTCTTAAATCCATCCTTCTTCTTGAAATCCATATCCAGATACTGAAGTCCTTCATAAAGAAAAGCGATTTCTTCTCCAATCGCTGTAATCCGCTTGTAATCCTTATGAGAGCTGACCGTGAGCGTCGTCGTATAAATCGGAAAGCCATGCCTGCTCGCGTATTCTGCAGCCTTCGAAAGTCTCTGCCGAAAGCAAATCGTACAGCGGAGACCCCCTTCCGGTTCATTTTCATACCCCCGGACAGCGGAAAGATATGCCTCCGGCTCATAGGTTCCTTCTGCGAATTCGACAAGGTCCTCTTCTGAAGCCGCTCTCTCATTTCGAAGAATCAGAAAACGGATTTGATTCGCTTTCCTTTTTTCGTATTCTTCTCTGTCCGTAATGCAGGGATTATAGTAAAATAAAGTAATCTTATATGTTGGAATCAACCGTTCGATGACGGAAGTGCTGCATGGACCGCAGCAGCTATGTAGCAAAAGTCTTTCTTTCATAATGTGATTATTATATCACAGCCCTTCTAGGATGGAAAGAAGTTCAAAATACGGAGGTCTTTTTCAATTATGATCGGTCCGACACCCACCGGCGATGCCGCCGCAGCGCACATGAATACGATCAATCAGTATCTGCGCGAAACATTCGGAAAGAAAATGATCAAATTATCACTGGACGGAGGATTCACCTGTCCGAACCGTGATGGAACAAAGGGAATCGGAGGCTGCACCTTCTGCGGAAATGGCGGAGGCGGCGACTTTGCGTCAACAATT
>JAQXNW010000113.1 GCA_029098205.1 Eubacteriales bacterium
AATTTCTCGATCTTTTCTTCGCATGTCTGTCCTCCGGTTATTCCTTTCTGCAGTGAATATTTCCTACTGCTTAGCTGAGAGGGCCGCTGCATCCGTCTCTTAGCATCGATTCGCCATTCTGATAAAGTCTGAGCCGAAATAAACCGCCGCAGGGTGGTTCGTTGGAGATGCTCACACATCACCTGCTGAATACCGGGTTCTGTATCGTTGGACCTTTGAAGATACAGAATGCTGGTATTGTTTTGAAGGAGGCTGTTATGCAGTGGATGAACCTTATTCTGGCAGGTGATCTGGAGGTTGTCCGGGCGCGGCGATGAAGATGTCGGACGGATTTTCGAAGCTGCTTCCTTCCATTATCACTATTTCCAGTTACATCGCCAGCGCGGTTTTTCTTTCCGCGGCACTGAAAAAATCCCCCTGGGAACGGCGTATACGATCTGGGCGTGAATCGGCATCGTCGGCACCAGCGTTTTGGGCGTTCTGCTTTTCAAAGAAACTCTGCATCCTGCCCATATCCTCAGCATCGCACGGATCGCTGCGGGGATCCCGGGATTAAAGCGGCTGCCCAGAGAAACGCGGGAGATATGGGGATGCGGGATGCAAAAGGTTTCCCTGGACGATCGGTTCCGGCCGAAATCTCTTCCTGCTATTATCATTACAGCCGCGAAGAACCCTGTCAATTGTTTTTGCATGGAACCGCGTTTATGATGTGCTTCCTTCCCTGCATTGACTTCCGGTGGCAGATAGAAGATAATCAGCTTGGGAAGGGAGAAAACTATGAATTGGGAAAATGTACCGGATACATTCATAATCGCTTTGATATTCTGCGGGATTTTTGCATTTTCTATGCACAGAGACCGGAGCCGTTATCGGAATATTGTGCTCTTATTGTTTGCGGCGGTTTTTCTGGGGAACTGGTCTGTTCCTGAAACCCGGAAACGGACAGGGGCATTTTGCAAAGGCACTGGCCGGCCTGTCTCCGATGCTGATGCTTCTCATGGTGATGGTGATGTATCTGTCTGCAACCTTCCTGATTTTTGTCTTTTACTGCATGTTTTTGCAGATGATCCCTGTAAGGCGGGATTTTGACTATGTCATTATCCACGGGGCCGGCCTAAGAAAAGATGGAACTGTCACGAAACTTCTCGCGGAGCGTTGTGACAAGGCCATCGCCATTTATCAACGCGATCCCACGCCGCCTTACCTGATCCCTTCCGAAGGGCAGGGGAGCGATGAGGTCTGCAGTGAGGCAAACGCCATGCGCCGGTATCTCATGGAAAAGGGAATTCCGGAAGACAAAATTCTGATGGAAGATAAATCCGCCATGACCATGGAAAATATCATAAACAGCCGGGATCTGATCATGGCTCGGCCCGGTCGGAAATATACCGCGCTCGTAACCAGCAATTACCATGTTTACCGGGCCATGCGGTATGCGAGGAAGGCAGGCATCAAGGCCGTCGGGATCGGCGCGCACGTCGCATCGTATTTCTGGCCCAGCGCTGTCATTCGTGAGTTCGCCGCGGTGCACCGGGAGAAAAAACACCTGGTGCTCTACTTGATCGGATATCTGATTGTGATTCTGCCTCTTCTCATTATTTGGATCGCAGAATAGTAAAAAAGCGGAAGGATAGCGATTTTACGATATTTTTTATGAAAGTTAAAGGAACTGAGGGTATGCAGATGAAAGCGTCGGCCGTTGCGGAGCAGGCGGCCCTGCTGATCGAGGCGATTTCGTCTGGACATGTTAAGATGGCGGGTCTGGATACGGTGGACGGAGAGGCGGTCAAGAAAGATCAGCCGCTTTTGACCGCGCCGGAAGATGTCCGCCGCCGGATTCTGTTCAGCTCGCATATCGGCGGCATTACAGTATCCAGCCAGAGCTACGAGATGACGGCAGAGGATATTCGGAATGCGTCGGAAGGGCGCGTGCCGAAACGCTCGGTGACAAAGAACAACCGCAGGATCGAGGGATAAATTCAAGGATGAGAAGGCATGAAGCAATACATAGTCGGTGCTTTTACAGACCGGGTTGTCCATGGTAATCCGGCGGCGTTATTCCGCGTAGCGGATATCCTGATTCCGGAGACAGGAAATCGACACGGCAGGATTGATGTATATCCCGTGCAGAGAGCGGGGAAGAAGCAAAGACACGGCAAAGACCCATCCGCTGATGGGAGTCGCTGCTATCAATGTATTGCAGCAGAAAGGAAAGGTGCAGACGAAATGTATCGGGAAATGAGAAGATTCCGCCAGCAGATCACAGAGGAGGACTGCCGGAAGGTTTTGGAGCAGGCAAAATATGGTGTCCTTGCACTTGTCTTGGAGGACGGGCAGCCCTATGCGGTTCCGCTCAATTACTATTATGACGGGGAGAACGGCAGGATCTATTTCCATGGTGCCGGCACGGGGCAGAAAATCGACGCCCTCAGAAAGGACGCGAGAGTCTGCTTCAATGTTGTTTCGGATCCCGTCCGGAATGAGGGGGAGTGGTGGCGGCAGTTTGACAGCGTCACGGTTTTCGGCCGCATCCTTGCCGTGGAAGAACCCGAAGAGAAGGAGATTTTTCTCCGTAAGATCGGAAGCCGCTACTATCCGACTTCGGAAGCCGCGGAGGCGGTCCTTAAGGAAACGTTCTCCCGTGTTACAGTTCTTGAACTTGTCCCGGAGCACATGACGGGAAAGCATATCAACGAGAAATAACGGACGTGGATAGAAATGTGCCAGCCCGGTTTTCAGGCCGACTGTTTATACGGTGACGGTTGTGCCGGCGTTTGAGAAAGATGCGGATGGAAAACCGACGGGAAAGATTATAGCCGATCCTGTCATAAAGAAAGGCGATGCCGCCACCGAATCCGTCGTCTTCAATAATACGTCCAGGACAGGCAGTTTAAGGCTGACGAAGACGTCCAAGGGGCACAGCACACCGGATGACGCGGAGTTCATCATCACCGGGCCGGATGGATACAGACGGATTGTGGAGTACGGTGAGCTGAAGGGTGGACGCATTACGATCTCCGGCCTTCCGGCGGGAACATATACGGTGAAGGAAGAAAAAGCGGATGTGGATGGATATGTACTGACGGTGGATGGCAGGGAGACTGCGGCAATCACCAAGGACAACAGCACTGCAGAGATTGCGCTTGTCAACACATATACCCCGGAAGAACAGGGGGGCAAAGACACGCCCTCTTCCGGCACGGGAACAGATAATTCCAAGACCGATACCGAAATGAATGGTTCCGGGACCGGTACAGAAAAAACAAGTAGCTCCAAGACCGGTACAAATACTCCTAATACAGGGGATTCGTCCGATTGGATCCATTGGATGCTGCTGTCAGCCGAATCGGCTGCACTTCTTGTTGTTCTTCTTTTAAGCAGAAAACCAAGAAAAGAATAAAAATAATCCGTAAGGTCTTTCGTGGCAGCAGTCCCGGCGTCACTGAAGGCCTTTTGCTTTGAACATGAAGATAGGGTAGAATAATGACCAATGGAAATGGAATGGACAAGAGTGTCCGGTAAGAAGAATACGGCATTTCTCGCTTTGTGTCGTGTTTATTAATTCTTCTTGAGAGTATTCTGTCAGAGAAAGGAGGCCATCGATATGGATCAGGTCAAAGTCGGTTCTTTTCTTAAGGAGCTTAGAAAAGAA
Source organism: Eubacteriales bacterium (assembly GCA_029098205.1). GTDB lineage: Bacteria > Bacillota > Clostridia > Peptostreptococcales > Anaerovoracaceae > Aminicella. Next base: position 3,653 of record JAQXNW010000113.1, read on the forward strand.
AAAAATCTGACGCAGGAAAACCTGGCGGAACAGCTTAATGTCTCAGGAAGGACGATATCCCGATGGGAAACCGGAAGCAATATGCCGGATATCGGCATGCTGGTCGAGATCGCGGATTTTTATGGTGTGAGCATACCAGAGATTATCAATGGAGAAAGGAAAAGCGAGAATATGAATCAGGAAACAAGGGTTGCGGCAGCAGCAATGGCGGAATACAGCCGGAATGAAGTTAAGAACAGCAGGCAGATGGCGGCGGGTACTCTATTGTCCGCATTCGGTCTGTTCGTCATCGTTTCCGCTTTGACGGTATTTCCGAATGAAAGCAGCTGGGGAAGCATTTATGCTGTTTTAGGGAGTATATTTCTGATCATCGGAGTATCTTTTCTGCTCCGAAAGTGGATCGCGAAACGAAAGGTCCGTGTTTTAACAATTATCGGATGCATGATACTGCTTTTGGCGGTTTTTTCAGTTTCGGATTATATCGCCGTAAAGTATTTTCAGCAGGTGCCGAGATTCCGGTATGAAACCAGATACGATTCGAACAAGCCCGATCAGCTTGTGTATAAAACATTGTTCTTCACGGCCATACGGAAGAACCCCGGAACAGGAAAAGAGAAATTGTATATCGCGAAATAAATCTGGTGCATGAAAAAAGGTCCTTGTGTTTTTTCATCCATCTGCTATGATTTATATATGGCATATGCCAATAACGCGCCGGTCGGAAATGGAGAAAGAGATGCCGAGACCACAGAGAAAGAGGACGATTTACCAGATACCGGAATGCAGAACATTTACCGCTGACAAGGCGGCGGGCGAAGTCCACGTAACCCTGGATGAGCTGGAAGCGATCCGGCTGATGGACCAGGAAGGGCTGGACCAGTCCGGATGCGCGGAGCGGCTTCATGTATCCAGGACCACTGCGCAGAACATTATCCGAAGCGCCCATGCGAAAATAGCCGATGCGCTTGTAAATGGCAGGACGATTCGGATCGGAGGCGGAAATGTGGATTTTTCCGATGACAGAGAGTTCGGCTGCTGCAGATGGGATGTGGAATCGGTTTCCAGGATAGGCGGACTGACAGAACAGATGGAGGGAAAACAGATGATAATTGCAGTGACTTATGAGAATGGAACCGGGGATATTTTTCAGCACTTTGGGAAAACAAAATATTTCAAGATGTATGATGTGGAGAACCATCAGGTTGCGTCTTCTCGGATCATCAGCACCAACGGGCAGGGACACAGCGCACTGGCCGGCATATTAAGCGTACTGCATGCGGATGTCCTGATTTGCGGCGGCATTGGCGGCGGTGCGCAGATGGCGTTATCCGAAGCCGGGATCAAGCTCTACGGCGGCTGCGCCGGCAGTGCGGATCAGGCAGTTTCTGACTTTATCGCAGGGAAACTGCAATACCAGGAAGACGTTCGCTGTGATCACCTTGGAGAACATCACGGCGGCTGTGAGCATGAGCTGGGAAGCTGCGGTCACGGATGCCATAACGAGCAATGATGCAGGGGGATATTATTCAATTTATTAGTGACTAATAAATCCGTTAATATCTTCCGTAAAGGATGCAACATGGTAAAGATTAGTACCGTTATTGAAATGTTCCTTTGAACAGATACGGAGATAATCAAATGATGAATGAAAATGTCATCAATCTGCGGAATTCCAGTATACGCCTGCTCGGGTAATGAGCCTAACATCGTTCCTGTGGCTTTTATGGAAGTTACTTCATATGGAAAACTTGCGGTGAGCGATGTTTTTCCGGAGACGACCCTGAAAAACATTAAGGAAAACGGAGGGAAGCTTGCCATCTCCGTATATGATGCGAAAAGCCTGGTGCTTTTTCTGCTTACGAACTTCCTGCTCAGCCGGAAGATTGACTTTGACTAAGACCGCGCGGGGACCTTCTTCGGGCTCCCGGCGTTTTGTATGGGGAAATAGTATGGAAAAGTATAGAAAATAGAAGAAGGGCTGCTGCCGTAGCGTCTTTTTTTCCTCCTTCAAGTTTTATATAATGGATATTAGAAAGGATCCTGCTTTTCCGTATTTTCGGGCACGGAATGCAGGAACATCTTGATCCGCCCGTTACCGTCCGGCGATCACCGATCAGGATTTACAGATCCTTTTCGGAACCGGACGCAGTTTTATAGAATCCAGATAAAGGAGAAAAATGATGGAATTAAATGATTTTACTGAAAAAGAACAGAATCAGATAGAAAAGGGTCTTTCTGAAGCCAAAGTAGATAAAAAAACATCCGATAAGATTATGGCGCTTGTACCGCAGGAATGGGTTAAGAAAATTCCCTTTTTCGTAAGGAAACATGCGGTCACGAAAACCATCGAAAAAATTTCCAGGGAACATTCGGATCTTTATGCTGCCGCCGAAAGGAACGATGAGATCCCGGAAAAAGAGAGGGAAGAACTCAGGCAGATTGTTACGGATATTTTCAAGGAGAGAATGGCAAAGCATAATATTAAGTAAATGCTATATTTATGCTGGACGGTGTTCAACGGGTCAGAACGGCTATTGGAAAGTTCTGCTCTGGAACAGAAAAAACCAGATCGCTGACCGGCTAAGTTAAGCGGCTAGGAAAGAAGATGGGAGGAAGTGATGAAATAATTTGGTGTCTGAATATTCTGGTTTTTAAAAGCTCAAATAAAGAAGCACACCCCGATGTATAGAAGAGGCTGCGTACCACAGCGTACAGCAATTGGAAAATGTCCCTGGCAGTGCTGTAGAACAGGCACTTTCAAGGGACGCTCTGAAAAATTGTTAATGCGTGAAACAGAAGTGTGAGGTGAATGATATGAACGCAAAATCGATTGCGGTATACGCGGGGACGCCGGTGGATACAGCGATGGGCGTCTGCCTTGTCGAGCGGTATGGTATGAAGGGCCGCGCATACCCGGTCAGTGAAAATCCGGTGCAGCAGACACAGTTCCAGAATGCATCACGGGATATGAAGGAAGACACAATGCGGAAGCTTATCCAAAAGGCGGCAGGCGAAGGCTGCGGCCGAATGCTGGTGTACTGCAACTCTTTGGCGGGCAGCGTTGATTTTACAAAGCTGTCGGAGGAGATGCGTTTTCAGATTGTTACACCGCTTGATACCTATCGGGGCGCGGCAGGAAAATATCACACGCTGGGCGTAATCGCGGCGAATTCAAATGGCGCGAATGGGATCGAACGGACACTTCGCGGAGCGAATCCGGATCTTCATGTTTACGCGGCGAGTCTCCTCGATGTTGTGATGGACATTGAAGCGGGCATGGATCCGGAGGAGATCGTCCGCCGGCATGCGTTGGACAGTCTGGCAGACTGGTTCGAAAAAAACGGATGCGAGGCAATGATCCTCGGGTGCACACATTTTCCGTATTTCAAGGAAGCTTTGAAAAGACGCATCACGCTTCCGGTCGTCGATCCGGACGACGACATGATTCAGCGGCTCAAGAACATACGGGAGATTTGACAAAGATAATTCGAAATGGAAGGAAAAGAAGCCGTTGCATTCGGCATTATTTGCGAGACTGTGAGAAAAAGTCTGTAAATATGTAACAAGTAAGCCTCCTATGGTAGTATCAAGTTGATGTACCATAGGAGGTTTTGTTATGGCACGCAAGAAAAAAGATGTTTACCATGTAGGTCCCATGACAGAGGGAAAGAA
>JAQXNW010000114.1 GCA_029098205.1 Eubacteriales bacterium
CACCCTCTTCGTGTCAAAATCCGTGCCCAGCGCTTCCACCTTTTTACTCATTTCGTTTCTGCCCTCCCACGTCCCGCACTGTCCCGCAGCTCACGCAGTTCCTCTCCGGTCAGAGGCCGAACCTCGCCCGGCGCCAGCGCCGGGTCCAGCACCAGCGTGCCCATCGACAGCCGTTTCAGAGACAAAACCTGTTTCCCTACGGCGGCAAACATGCGCTTCACCTGATGATAGCGGCCCTCCACGATCTCCACCATCGCCAGTGGAGCACCGTTTTCGTCTTCGTCCTGCGCCGCCCACAGTCTGGCCGGAGCCGCCCGGAATGCCGCACGGCCTCTGGCGGTCCCTGCCGTCTCGTCCTCCGGTACCGGAAGTCCCTCCGCGAACCGTCTGACGTCCTCGTCAGAAAACGGGCGGTCCAATTTTGCCAGATACTGCTTAGGCACATGCCTCCCCGGCGCGAGCAGGCTGTGCGCCAGCTGCCCGTCGTTCGTCAGAAGCAGCAGTCCCTCCGTGTCCTTGTCGAGACGCCCGACCGGCGCGAGATCCCGCCGTGTTGCCGCAGGAAGAAGATCCAGCACCGTCCTCTGCCGCGGATCCTCCGTCGCGCTGATCACGCCGGCCGGCTTATTCATCATGTAATATTCCACGGCATGCCAGACGACCGGTTCCCCCTCATATTCCACGCGATCCTCCGGTCCGACCGCGGCGTCGGCCTTTTTAACAGGAACGCCATTCACAAAAACGGCACCGGCCCGAATCGCCTTCTTCAGGCCGCTCCGCGTTCCGATGCCCATATCCGCAAGATACTTGTCCAGCCTCATATTGATACCCGTGCCGCATTTCCGGCGGCATCCGCAGCAGATAAGTCCGCACCCGTCAGCCCTTATAATGCCGCCGATACGGTGCCCATGTCCGCTCACTGATGATATAGCGCGGCCGCCGCTTTGTCTCCAGATAAATTTTCCCGATATATGTTCCGATCACGCCCAGCGAAAGCAGCTGAATGCCGCCGAGAAAACAGATGATGCAGACCGTCGACGCCCAGCCCGCAACCGTGTGCCCGACCGCGGCCATCACGATGGCCCACACAATTCCAATGAATCCCACCAGACTCACGATACCGCCGAATCCGGTGATGATCGAAATCGGCTTGACCGACAGGCTCGTGATTCCGTCAAAGGCAAGCGCCAGCATTTTGCTCAGCGGATAGTGGCTGCTCCCAGCCATGCGCTCATGCCGCTCGTAGTAGACCTTTGCGCACGGATATCCGACGAGCGGCACCAGCCCGCGCAGGAAGATATTGACCTCTTCAAAATCCGCGAAGGACTGCAGAACTCTCGCGCTGATGAGTCGGTAATCCGCGTGATTATAGACCACCTCGGCGCCCATGCGGTTCAGCAGCCGATAGAAGCTCTCCGCCGTGGTCCGTTTGAACCAGGTGTCCGTCGCCCGGGAGGAACGGACGCCATAGACCACCTCCGCGCCCTTCAGATACTCGTCCACCATCTGATCCATCGCGGCAATATCGTCCTGCCCGTCACCGTCGATTGAAATGGTGATATCGCAGACATCCTTCGCCTCCATCAGTCCGGCCAGCACCGCATTCTGATGCCCGCGGTTCCGGCTCTGGCTGATCCCGATGTAATGGACATCCTGCGCGGCAAAATCCGTGATCAGCTGCCACGTTTTGTCCTTTGACCCGTCGTTGACGAACAGCACCCGGCTCCTGTCGCTGATTTTGCCCGCTGCCGCAAGGCTCTGAATCTTCCCGAGGAACAGCGGCGCAGTGATCGGAAGCACTGCCTCCTCATTGTAGCAGGGCACCACGATCCACAGAATCGGCTTTCCCTCCGGCGCGGTAACGGTTGTCCTCCGCATATCTTCCATATTCTCCTGCATGACGGTCTCTGCCTCCTATGACTCCAGCTCATTGTATCATAGCGCTTCCGGCCATTCACAGATTCTTCATGTTTCTTTCATTCTTTTCCACGCCATGACATTCTATAATGGAATTGATAATTGAATAATCAGTCCAGGAGGACCTTACTGATGAATACAACAAAAAATCCCCCCCGCCTCGCCCTTTTTCTCGCGGACGGATTTGAGGAAGTGGAAGCGCTCACCGTCGTCGATCTGCTTCGCCGTGCGGACATTTCCGTGACTACCGTCTCCATCACAGACCGCCGCGAGGTTACTTCCTCCCACCGGGTTACTGTGCTTGCGGACACCGTCCTTGACGAGCTGAATTTTGACGCATTGAACGGCCTGGTACTGCCAGGCGGCATGCCGGGTACGACAAATCTCGCCGCCTGCGCTCCTCTGACCGCGCAGATTCGGAACTTCGCCGCGGACGGCCGGGAAGTCTGCGCCATCTGCGCCGCTCCTACCATTCTCGCCTCGCTCGGACTCCTCGAGGGAAAACCAGCCACCTGCTTCCCTGCGCGCGAACCCGATATGCGCGGCGCCGTCCTGACCCATGCACCCCAGACCGTGACCGGCAATATCATCACAGGGCGCAGCATGGGCTGTGCCATCGATTTTGCCCTCGCCATCGTGGA
>JAQXNW010000115.1 GCA_029098205.1 Eubacteriales bacterium
AACTGCATCTTTTCTAAAAATAAACAAAAAATTAAAAAAGCAGGCAGATTTTGATCTCTGCCTGCTGCATGTATGAGATATTCAATTATTATTGGTTCCATATTGGTTAAAACCCGCAAAAAATGAAAAAACGACGATTAACTTCAAAATCCCAGAAAAGAAGAAAATCGCCGCTTTTTACTTGGTGCGGTTGGAGGGATTCGAACCCTCATGACTCTCATCACACGGACCTGAACCGTGCGCGTCTGCCAATTCCGCCACAACCGCGGGTCAACAAAAGATATTATACACAAAATAGAAAATTACTCAAGTACTTTTCGTTAAAAAAAGCATTTTTATTAAATCGACTCTTCAGGAAACGGGCAGCGGACATGAACACTCTTGCAGAACGCGGCTCATGACCGCCGCCTGTTTTTCATTCTTTCAATAAAAGCAGTCGCAAGCGATGCTACGCGGTTCTCTGTCTCGAAAACCGTCGGTTACTTGTTACTTTTCTGCTTCTTTTGAGTTTCCTGATTTTGCAGCCTCGTTCGAATCTCCGGATTTTGCTTCCTCGGAGTTTTCTTTCCCCGATGCCGCGTCTACAGCGGCACCCGCCGCATCCGGAACCTTTGTTTCTTTCGGCGCGGCTTCGATCTTCCCGGTCTCCTTCGCAGCCTTCGGACTCACGGCCTTCGGAACAGAAGATTTTTTATCCGCTCTTCCGGAAGCAAAATCGATCAGCAGAATCATACCTGCAGACAGAACCGCATAAACACAATACGGAATAGACTGCGATACAACATAGGTTAGGACCTGTGTAAATCCCTCCTTAAAAGAAATTCCATAGGAAGACAGATAGCTGCGCGCGCTGGAAATCGCTGCAAAAAACGAATAAACCGCGACGATGATCGACACAATCATCACGATGAAAAGAAGCACACGGACAACAGAGTAGATCTTCCCGCCCTTATTTTGTTTCTGTTCCATTTTACGAACCCTCCTGAACATACAAAAACACACTAGAAATTTTAAAAGCAATTCACAGGAAAGTCAATGACAGTGCGGTGATAAAAACTTCACAGAAAATTCAGCGCTCTTATAAGGAAACTATGAGAATCCGTGGAGCAAAACCATTTACAGACACTTTCACCGGTATTTCTCCGCCAGAAGCCGGGCTACATAAATGCCCGAAGCCGATGCCTGGGACAAAGAATGCGTGACGCCGGATCCATCTCCGATGGCATAAAGCCCGGGGATCTTTGTCATCAGATTGTGATCGACCTCGATGCGCGAATTATAGAATTTCACTTCAACCCCGTAGAGAAGCGTATCCTCATTCGCCGTACCTGGCGCGATCTTATCCAGAGCATATATCATCTCGATGATGTCATCAAGCTGCCGCTTCGGAATTACAAGGCTGAGATCGCCCGCCGTCGCCGGAAGGGTCGGTCTTGTGAAGCATTTTTCCATCCGCCGCGCACTGCTTCTCCGGCCCTTTACCAGATCCCCGAAGCGCTGCATCAGAACGCCGCCGCCCAGCATATTGGAAAGGCTGGCGATCGCTTCCCCGTACTCATTGCTGTCCTCAAAGGGCTCCGTGAAACGATTGGACACGAGAAGCGCAAAATTCGTGTTTTCCGTCCACCGCTCCGGATTCGCATAGCTGTGTCCGTTTACGGTCACAATTCCGTTCGTATTCTCCGATACAACCTCCCCATGCGGATTCATGCAGAACGTCCGGACAAGATCGTTGTACTTCTCTGTCTGATAAACCAGCTTGCTTTCATAGACCTGGCTCGTGATCGGTTCGAAAATCTCCGCCGGAAGCTCTACGCGGACACCAATGTCCACCCGGTTTTTCTCCATGTGAATCCCGAATTTTTCCGAGACTTTAGACATCCATCCGGAGCCGGAGCGGCCCGTCGCGAGAACGACATTCTCTGCGTGGTAAGAGGCTGCGCCGCCCTGCCCTTCCGTCTCTACGACAAAGCCTCCGTCCGCTTCTCTCGTTACATCCCGGACTTCTGTATAGAACAGAATATCCACGTTCTTCCGAACATACTCATAGATTTTCTCCATGATTTTTATGTTCGTATCAGTTCCGAGATGACGAACCTCCGCGTCCAGAAGATGAAGATCATATTTCAGGCATTCCCTCTTCAGATCCGAATTCGCGGTCGAATACAGCTTCGTGCCCTCGCCGCCCATGGACAAAAGCACCTGATCGACATACCGCATCAGTTCCATCGCCGTTTCTTTCCCGATCAATTTATGAAGATCTCCGCCGAATTCCGTCGTCAGATTATATTTTCCATCCGACAGGCCGCCGGCTCCGCCATATCCGTTCATGATGCTGCAGGGCTCGCACTGAATGCAGGAAGACGTCTGACCCAGTTTAATCGGGCACACTCTTTTTTCAATCGGAGCGCCTTTCTCAATAACCAGCAGCTTCGCCTTTGACCGAAGCTTCGTAAGCTCGTAGGCCATGAAGACGCCGCCGACACCGCTTCCGCATATGATAATATCGTATTCTTCCATTTGAATCCTTTTACTGATTGACCGAAACTATTTTTTTACTGAAACCGTTTTCCCATATTCCATGAAAAAGCCCCGGCGCTTTCATCGTCAGGGCTCCATTCACTCGTCTTGATCCTTGGAATAATCGTGCTTATTCCTCTTCCTCGTTCTCGGTCATAATCGCTTCGAACTCTTTCGCGACCGCCGCGAACAGCTGATCGTCCTCGATATCCGTCAGCTCATAGGAACCGTCATCGTATTCCTGGTACGCGTAAATATAGACATCATCAGTGCCGTCCTCCGGGATCAGCGCAATGTAGTCCTTATCGTTATAATCGAAGACGCCCATGATTTCACAGTCCACTTTCGTGTCGTCGTCAAACTCCAGCGTGATGACTTCCAGCTCTTCGTCTTCTGTTTTCTTGTTTTCCGCCATTTTCTTCTCCTTCGGTCAAAGGGGTTGAAACAATTGATAAATAAACTATATCAAAAATCCATTGAAACCGCAAGATGGAGGGCGCGTATTCCCTTACGGCTTTTCCGCGGGTACTTACGCATTTTCTGCAATTCCAGCCCCCGTTTCCACGGGCTCTTACGCCTTTTCCACGGTGAAGCGACAGACGGTTTCCTCTCCCTGCTCCGCATGAAGAATAAGCGCAGCCTCTCCGCGCACCCCCGCCGTCTTCACGTACGTACCGCCGCATCCTCCGCGGAGCACTGCGGTCTTGGGTCCGATGATCTCAATGGGTCCATTTGTCTTAAGAGACACAGCTCCGTTATAGAATGGAAGCCGGTTCCCGTTCTGGTCCCGCATCTCGATTCTCACTGAAGATACATCATAGCTTGTCTCTTCTTTAAGAACTGTATGATCCGGATGAACATAAAGACCGATTTTTTCCGCCGGCGCTTTTACAACGGTCCGGACCACCCGGCCGTCCTTGACCGCCTCAAACCGATAGCCCTTCGCCGCATCGCCCCAGTTTCCGATATATTTACTGTTCAGTAAATACGCATCTTTCGGCCGCATTCCATACCGCAGCATAAGCCGCAGAGCGGCAGCCTTGATCCGACCCGGAAGACGCTGATAGCCGTAAAGCGCCCCGTAGTTCAGGAGCATCCGGACATCCTTTTCCTGCTTCGGGGGAAATCCCTCAATCTCTCCCATCCCGGGGCCGACATAGTCGTCAATCAGAATCGGCCCATGCTTCAGATTTTTATAAGGGGAATCCGACGGATAATAGCTCTTGACAAAGTCCCCGCCTTTATACATCCGCACTTCATCCGCATTCGAAATAATGTATACGAGCCCGGGATTTCCGGACGGGTGCTCGCCGATGTCCATGGACGAACTGATTTCCAGAACCGGATCCTCCTCCTGCTGCGCGGCGTAAAGACTGGCCGCGAGCTTCGGATTCCGGTACATATCCATCACGCCGTGGTAGCAGATCCGGTCGCCGCTTCCGAAATCCGGATGCGTATTGTAATCGAACATGCACCAGCTGAAAACACCTGAAATTCCGCCTTCTCCCAGCACAGCGTCCAGCACGTTCGCATGACGAAGCATATGCTCCGTCCGATGCGCCTCGCTGTCAAAGGTCTTTGTCGGATACATGTGCCCGTTGCACTCGCTGATGAGATACGGTCTGTCCTCGTCCGGCGTCACATTTTTCTTTTTCTCACATCCCGGATCGATGCCATCGTGCCGGAAATCATTATAGGTGTAGACATCCTCCAGGAAATGGCTTTTCTTAAGGTACCGCACACCGCCGGTCTGCCTCGAATCATCCAGCTCGTGCGCAATCTCATTCGTTTTTTCATAAAGCCGGTCGTCGTCCTGCGATTCATTGATCCGCACGCCCCAAAGGATAACAGACGGATGGTTCCGGTACTGAAGAACCATGTCCTCCGTGTTCTTCAACGCCTGGCGTTTCCAATTTTCATCGCCGATATGCTGCCAGCCGGGTATCTCTGTATAAACAAGAAGCGCAAGTTCTTCGGATAGTAGTCATTTATCAGGTTAGTTTGTTTATTTTGT
>JAQXNW010000116.1 GCA_029098205.1 Eubacteriales bacterium
GTAGAAAAAACACGTGGACCAGTTCCCGCAAACGGAGAGTACCTGTAAAAATGCCGTTTTTTGGCTTAGAGCAGTTCCCGCGAACGGGCGGAAATGTGTCCGGGATCCAGACATTCAGGTGCTTGTCTCGTGTCACGTCGAGACATGCTGCCTCCTGAAAAGACAAGCGTAACGCACTGACCCGCTAGAGACGGAGTCCTCCAGAGAGGCTCTCCGGCCGGCGGAAAGCGGAAAATCCAAATTCCTCTTTGAAATCAATTCGAAAATCAATTATAATATCAGAGTTGAACAAAAGAAATCGAGTTTGACTTGAGTTCTATGGATGTGTAGAAGACATTACTTCTGTTGGCAGACATTCTCCATAGAGCTCTTTTTTTATGCTTTTTCAAGGCTTAAGGAGGTTATCGGATGCCGAAAAATAAATTACAGGGAGTCGTATTCGGGCTCCTGATGAGTTATGTGATGGCTTACGGAATGGAAGTTTATAATGTAGCGATCAAGCAGGGATTCAATCTGAATCCAGGCGGATTTTCCACAATGACAAACCATGTGTTTTTAGATGCGCTCATCGAAACATCCTACATGGGACTGTTTGTCTTTATTACATCCAGCTTGTATGGAAATCGGGTCGGAGCCGCATTTTCAGCAAAACATACGAATCTGGAGAAAGACAATCCTTATTTCTGCCGCATTATGCGGCAGGCCGGAACGGTTGCCGTCATGTGTCCTACGATGAGCATGATCGCTTCCATTCTCTTTAATATCATCCTTGCCGGGCAGTCTTTTTTATCCCTTCCGGCTGTTTTTACCGGCACGCTGATAAAAAACCTTCCGATGGCATTCTTCTGGAATATGTTTGGCGCCGCGCCATTCTGTCTTCTCGTCTTTGATCTTTACAACAAAAGAGGGTGAAAACGAATGAATAAAAAGGAAAATCGAATGGGGACCGAGCCGATCCCCCGCCTTCTGGCTGGAATGGGACTTCCGATCGTTCTCTCCATGATGCTTCAGGCAATGTATAATATCGTAGATTCGATGTTTGTTTCCAGAATGCCGGCTATGAACGGAATTGAAAACACGGGCGAGCTTGCTGTAAACGCGTTGACGCTCGCATTTCCTGTGCAGATGCTTTTTGTCGCATTCGGCATCGGAACCGGCGTCGGCGTCGGAGCCATGCTTTCCCGAAAACTCGGACAGAAAGATAACGAGAGTGTCGCGAAAACCGCTGGGAATGGAATTACTCTGTCTCTGATTATGTATGTAATCTTTGTCTTATTCGCATTGTTCGGGATGGACCCCTATCTTCATTCCCAGACATCCGACAAAGTCATTCTCGATATGGCGCGTCAATACCTTGTGATCTGCACCTATCTCAGCATTGCGAATATCCTGTGGGGGGTATATGAAAAGCTGCTTCAAAGCACTGGAAAAACAAAGCTTTCGACTTTGGCGCAGATTCTGGGTGCTCTGACGAACATCGTCCTTGATCCGATTATGATCTATGGCCTCTTTGGATTTCCAGCCTTGGGAATCCGAGGCGCCGCGATTGCAACTGTAATCGGGCAATTTGCAACAACAATTCTGGCGATGATTTTCCAATACACTATTAATACAGAAATACCATCCGGGATACGCTATCTGAAACTGGAAAGAGCAACGGTGAAAGGGATCTATTCCATTGGCGTATCTGCCATCATCATGCAGGCTTTAATGAGTTTTATGACATACGGCGTAAACATCGTGTTCGGTCAGATCTCTATATCTGCGGTTACCGCCTATGGTATTTTTTATAAAATTCAGCAGTTTATTTTCTTCGCCGGATTCGGCATCCGTGACGCCATTACGCCGATCATCTCTTATAATTACGGGCGCGAATCCAGAAAACGCATTCTGGACGGTGAAAAATGGGGACTCATTGATGTCAGCGTTATAATGATTCTTGGGCTAGGTATCATGCAGTTTTTCGCGCATCCCTTAGCCGGGATTTTCGGACTCACAGCAGATACGGAGGATCTTTGCGTCCTCTCGATGCGCGTCATATCCATCGGATTTATTGCCGCCGGGATTAATATCGCGGCGCAGGGAATTTTCCAGGCATTGGAATCAGGAATCAGTTCCCTGGTGATTTCCCTGCTTCGCCTTCTCATCATTCCGATACCTCTGGCTATCTTATTCTCAAAATCATCGAATGCGCTTTCATTAGTATGGTGGGCCTTCCCGATCGGCGAAATCGCCGCGGCCATTATTGCTGTGCTCCTTCTCGTCCGGATCAACCGAAAAAACGTACCTCTCAGCAGGCAATGATTCTTCTCATCCGGGTTGAAAGCCGTACCTCTCATGATGATCCATCCATTCAGTAAGATCTGGTTTCCCTGGATCCATCCGTCGTTACATAAGAGCTAAGAGAAAAAGAGCCTTCGGCAGGAATTCATCCTGTCAAAGGCTCCTATTTTACGCTGTTATTATTCTTCGGGATCTTCCGGAAATTTATTTCCAGAATTCGATGGTATCTAAGTCGATGCCATGTTCTTTCGCATGGAAAACAGGATTCTTGCCTTCTTTTTTCTGGCGTTCATAATCTTTCGTGCATTTTATAGCCGTATTAGAGAGTGCCAGGCAGGAGGGCAGATTGATAATAGCCATACCGCCCATAAATATATCCGCAAGATCCCACGCTGCATTCATTGGAATTACTGCTCCGAGAACAATAACAACAGCGCAGAGGATACGCCATCCGACCATGAATTTCTTTCCCGGCATTTTCTTCCCATTCAGATAAGTCAGACCATTATCCACATAATAAAGATTTCCGATCAGAGTAGTGAACGCGAACAGAATCATAGCCGCCGTAATAAAGGAAGGACCGAATTTCCCGATAACCGATTCGACGGCATTCTGTACATAAGGAGCTCCCGCATCGTCCGGGTTTCTGGCTACACCTGAGAACAGACACATAAGAGCCGTCGCCGTGCAGAGCAGCAGCGTATCAATGTAAACGGAAAGCATCTGTACAAGTCCCTGTTTCACCGGATGAGAAACCGTAGCGGTAGCCGCCGCGTTTGGAGCGGATCCTACTCCGGCTTCGTTGGAGTATAATCCTCTTTTAATCCCGTAAATCATGCAGGAACCGCCGAATCCTCCGGAAATCATCGCGCGGAAATTGAATGCGTCCTTAAAAATCATAACGATCACATCGCCAATTTTTGTGATATTCGCAATGATTACAATGAACGCGACTGCAACATAAAGAACACCCATGATCGGAACCAGCACCTCGGTTGTCCGGACCATACGCTTGCCGCCTCCCATGATGCAGATGAAAACCAATGCGGCAATGATAATTCCGATTACAATCGGCGTATGTTTTTCATCATAGAAACTGTACCCCGCAAACGTGGACTGCAGGTTATAGGAACAAAGCATATTGAATCCAAACCCATAAGTCAGGATCAGAAATACGACAAATAATACTCCGAGCCACTTTTGATGAAGCGCATACTCGATATAATATCCCGGCCCGCCGTAGCTTTCTTTCTCGGAGCGGCCTCGTTTATAGATCTGCGCGAGCGTACTCTCGATAAACGCAGAAGCGCCTCCGATAATCGCAAGAAGCTGCATCCAGAAGACGGCACCCGGTCCGCCTAAGCAGACAGCAGTGGATACACCGATGATATTTCCGGTACCAACACGGGATGCGGTCGATACCATGAGCGCCTGAAAAGAAGAAATCTTTCCGTCGGATGGTTTCTCTTTCAAAACGCGGATGGACTCCGGAAATAACCGAAGCTGAACAAACCGTGTCCGAAAGCTGAAATAAAGACCGAAGGCAATGAGGATAACCATTAAAATCGGATAATATAATATCCCATCGATCTGGTCGAGGACATTTATCAGTTCTTTCATAGCAAAACAAGTTCTCCCTTCCTAAATATACTTTCATAGTTATTTTTATTTTCTCACAATTTCATAGAAAAATCACTTAAAAATAACAAATTCATTAAATAATAATGCCTTCTGCCCATCAATTCCATGATATTGAAAGGCAGAAGGCTTCCTGTAGAAATTCAAACCCGAAAGAATATCTGCTGCTAAAAAACACCGGAAAATCAGATCAGCAGCATAGCGTCCCCATATGAAAAGAAGCGGTATTTTTCTTCCACTGCGATTCGGTATGCTTCTAAAACTTTCTCTCTGTCATAAAAAGAAGAAACCAGCATAATCAAGGTGGACTTAGGAAGATGGAAATTCGTTATCAAAGAATTTACGATTTTCCATTCATAACCGGGATAAATAAAAATACCTGTTGTATCATGCCCGGATTTAACAAGATACTTTCCGGACTCCGGATCTTTTGCCGCGGCGCTTTCCATCGTTCTGGTGGATGTCGTTCCAACAGAAACAATGCGTCCGCCATTCAAAATGGTGTCATTAATAATTTTCGCATTTTCCGGGCTGATGCTGTATTCCTCGAAATGCATGTGATGTTCTTCGATTTTTTCGGTTTTTACAGGCCGAAATGTTCCAATTCCGACATGCAACGTAACGTAAGCTAATTTAACACCGAGAATTTCCGCTTTCCGAAGAAGTTCCTTCGTAAAATGAAGTCCCGCCGTCGGTGCCGCAACGGATCCCTTGTATTTTGCATAAACGGTCTGATACTGCTCTTTATCACATTCCGTTGCTTCCCGTTCAATGTAGGGCGGAAGAGGCATCCTGCCCAGCTCTTCCAGCCGCTCAAAAAAGATTCCGTCATAGCTGAAATGGACAATGCGGGTACCGTCATCCCCATACCCGGTTATAACTGCATGCAGCTTACCATCTCCGAATGTTACTGAGTCCCCCTTCTTAAGCCGTCTTCCCGGCCGAACCAAAGTCTCCCAGTTATCCTCTCCGGAAACTCGTTTACTGAGAAGGAATTCTACCTGCGCGCCCGTTCCGTCTTTTACGCCGAAAAGTCTGGCTGGTATAACTTTTGAGTCATTCATGACCAGACAGTCTCCCGGATTCAGAAAATCGAGGATGTCATAAAAATGAAGATGCTGAATTGTTCCCTTTTCACGGTTCAGCACCATAAGACGGCAGGTGTCTCTCTCCGGATTCGGAGACTGCGCGATCAATTTTTCCGGTAAGTTATAATCAAAATCTTCAATATTCATTCTTCCAAAATCTCCTGCTGAAAATACCAGTTACATAATTTTTATCTGCAAGTCCTCGTCCTGTTTTGAACGCTCCGCCGCCGATTCATCCTCCTTCGCTGTATCGGTATGCTCCTTCAAGACGTCATTACTCTCTTTGGCTGCCGGGAAAGGAATTCTCAGATGATCATAGGCACGCTTTGTAACCATTCTTCCCTTCGGTGTACGGAACAGCATGCCCTGCTGGATCAAATAAGGTTCGACTGCATCTTCAATTGTAACCTTCTCTTCTCCAATAGAGGCGGAAATCGTATCAATTCCTACAGGTCCTCCATTAAATCGTTCAATAATCACACGGAGAATTTCCCGATCCATCCGTTCTAATCCCAGATGATCGACGCCTAACGCCTGAAGCCCTCTTTCAACGGTTTCCACATCAATGTGCGATTTTCCCCACACCTGTGCGAAATCACGCATTCGTTTCAGCAGACGGTTCGCGACACGCGGCGTCCCTCTGGAACATTCCGAAAGCAGCCGAATCGCACCTTCATCCGCTTCAGTATGAAGAATTCCGGCAGATCTTCGTATAATATCTGCTAGATCATCCGATTGATATAATTCGAATTTACTGAGCACGCCAAAACGATCCCGTAATGGAGCGGATAAGCTCCCCGCGCGGGTCGTCGCGCCAATCAGCGTGAATTTAGCAATATCAAGCCGAATCGACCGGGCAGACGGTCCCTTCCCTATAACAATATCAAGAGCGTAATCTTCCATTGCTGAATACAGAACCTCTTCCACGGAACGGTTTAGACGATGAATTTCATCAATAAAAAGTACATCATTATCATTTAAGTTCGTCAGGATCGCAGCGAGATCCCCCGCTCTTCCGATCGCAGGTCCGGAAGTGACTTTAATATCTACTCCAAGCTCATTGGCGATAATCCCCGCAAGGGTTGTTTTCCCAAGGCCAGGCGGCCCATAAAACAAGACATGATCCAATGGTTCATGTCGCATTTTCGCGGCTTCGATGAATACTTTTAAATTTTGTTTCACCTGATTCTGCCCGATAAAATCATCCAGATACTGCGGTCTCAGAGATTTTTCACGAGCCTTCTCGTCAGGATCCGCCTGCGCCATCGTAATTCTTTCTTCCGCCATTCTGCGAAAAACCTCCTACAGCATATTCTTCAATGCATTTTTGATATATTCCTCGCTGGACAGTCCCTCATCTGGAACCATTCCAACTGCTTCTTCTGCTTCACTCCGCATGTAGCCAAGCGCAATCAAAGCTTCCACAGCCTCTCTCCGCTCATTGGCAAAAGCCGGCTGCATTCTTAACGAAGAATTCTGATCCGGCTGGTATTCTACCTTATCCTTTAATTCCAAAACAATTCTCTGTGCCGTCCGCTTTCCGACGCCCTGCGCTTCTGTCAGACTGCTAATATTCTCTTCCGCGATAGCCTGCTTCAGCTGTTCAAGCGGAAGAATACTCATCAAAGCCATGCCCGCTTTCGCTCCGACACCATTCACGGATGTCAGAAGGCGGAACAAAGACAGTTCTTCCATATTACTGAAACCATATAAGCTCAAATCATCCTCACGAACGGAGAGCAATGTATAAACTTTCACTTCCTCGCCATCGTAATTTTTATAGAGCGGCGAATTCGACGGAATGGTTACTAAAAAACCGATCCCACTGTTTGTTTCAATAATAATATTGCCATCTGGCTGAGGAAAAAATTTCCCTTTTAGATACCGTATCATAGAACATCCTATCTTCTGTCACTATATTCCCTTCCGGATCCGAAGACCTCGGACGGCTTTGGAATTTTTACTGTCCTTCAGAATCCGATCAATCTCACGCTTTCTTCCGGAGCCGGATGCGTGTGCATGACAGATAGCCGCAGCAACAGCATCCGCCGTATCATCCGGTTTTGGAACCTTCTCCAAATGAAGAATCGTTTTCACCATTTCCTGCACTTGTTTTTTTTCTGCGCGGCCATAACCAACAAGCGCCTGTTTAATCTGGAGAGGCGTATATTCGTAAACCGGAAGACCGCAGTTCACACAAGCCAGAATAGCTACACCTCTTGCTTCTCCGACATGGATTACCGTCTTCGCATTATTATTAAAGAACAATTCCTCGATGGAAGCCTCTTCCGGGCTGTATTCATGAATAATACCCATCAAGCCAGAATAAAGAAGCTGCAGACGGTCCGGAATCTCCATACCGGCATCTGTCGTGACTGATCCAAAATCGACCGGATGAAACCGATTTCCGTTATGATCAATAACCGCCCATCCCATGATTGCATATCCCGGATCGATCCCTAGAATCCGCATAAAATCTAATCTCCCGAAAGAAGTTACCAATGAAAACAGCATTTAGAGATTTATTATACCATAAGAACATATGTTTGTCTACGCAGCCCATTCTGCCAAGGGGAATAAGGCCGGGTACGCCTCAGCTGCATGCCAAGTGCCGCGACTGCCTTTTCAAACGCACTCTCTTTACACGTCCTGTCGTCGTCGTTTACAAATTGCATAGCCTTTTGCCTTGCATCTGACATATACTTCAGCAAGCCCGTAAACGCCGTTCCGCTTGAGCATGCGTCAGATTAAACGAAGTGCTTCATCCGTATGCGCGGGTTGGGCTTGTCTTGGGTCTTCTGGAATGCAAGGCAAGGCTGCGTACCGTCCCATCATACTTCTTCAGCTGCCTGTAAACAAACCGGCGATATGTATGATACCGCCTTGCAGCCTTCGTTACGCCATGTTTTAAAGCATATTCGCATAAACGCTGGCGGTATCGCATTTCTTCAGTTATACTTTTCATGAGAGATACTCCTTTTTTGATACCTGCTTTTTTAGCCGAAAACAATTGTATCAGAGTATCTCTCTTTTTTCTTTAATTTTGTAACATATGTCTTATCACATTACAGCCGCTTTTTTGATTAAAAAGATGCAGGATCACCCTCTAAACGATAATTGACGATACTTTTATGAAATTTATATTTATTCATAACTATGCGTATTTCTAAATCATTGTGCTATAATAAATTAGTAGATTGAAAGAAGGTTATTATGCGATATCCTAGACAGAACAAAATACTTGAATTAATCAACCGTTATGAAATTGAAACGCAGGACAAACTGGCTGCAATGCTGAAAGACGAAGGATTCGATGTGACGCAGGCCACTATTTCCAGAGATATAAAAGAACTTCAGCTCGTTAAGGTTTTAGCGCCGTCCGGCCGATATAAATATGCAGAAAGCAAACAGACCGACGGTCCGATTACTAAAAGATTTATTCATATATTCCGCGAAACAGTCTTATCCATCAGCCCGGCAAAAAATCTCCTGCTGATTAAGACTTTATCCGGGTGCGGCGGAGCCGCCGGAGAAGCCATC
Organism: Eubacteriales bacterium; assembly: GCA_029098205.1. Taxonomy (GTDB): domain Bacteria; phylum Bacillota; class Clostridia; order Peptostreptococcales; family Anaerovoracaceae; genus Aminicella. The sequence goes on from JAQXNW010000116.1 coordinate 8,550, forward strand.
GACAACCTGGGAATCGCACATATGGTCGGGACCGTCGGCGGCGACAATACCGTTCTCGTCATATTGGAAGATGATAAATACGCACCGGAAATCATGACAAAACTGAACAGCATGCTTACAGAATCTTCCGGTGACAGCAGTGCCCATTCACAGAGATAATTGAACCATATTTATTAGGTGCACTTTATGATTACGCATATCAGTATACACAATTTTGCCATCATCAAGAATACCGAGCTGGATTTATCCGATGGTCTCAACATTATTACAGGTGAAACCGGTTCCGGAAAATCCATTGTAATCGAGGCGATCAGTCTTGCACTTGGCGGACGGGCGGATTCTTCTTATGTCCGTCACGGCTGCGAAAAAGCCGTCATCCAGATGCTCGCGGAAACAGACGAAGAAGAAATATCCATTTCCCGTGAAATTTCCGCAATCGGCAAAAACATCTGCCGTATTAACGGGAACCTGGCTACGCGTACAGAACTTGCACATGAAATGGAAAAAATCGCGGATATCCACGGACAATATGATAATGTAAAATTACTGAATCCTGATACCCATATTTCTTTAGTGGATGAATATAAATGCAACCGGATACTCCCTGCGAAAGAAGCCTTTACAGATGCCTATGAAAATTACAAATCCGCAAGGAACGAATATCGTGCGCTTCTTCAGCAGGAACAGAATACAAAGAAGAATGCGGATTATCTGAAATACGAACTTGAGGAAATCCGGAAGGTCAGCCCGAAACCGGGAGAGGATCAGGATCTCGAAAATCAGATTTCCATTCTGAAAAACAGTGAAGAGATATTTAAAGCGTTCAGCGGAGCCTCCTCTGACATTGACGGCTCCGAGGACTCGGCTTTGACTCGAATTGGAAATGCACTCCGCTGCCTGGATTCTGCAGAAAATATTTCAACTGAAACAAAAAAAATCAAATCGCAGATGGAATCGATTTATTATGATCTGACAGATCTTTCGGAACAGATCCGCTCCATCCTCGATCGGATCCACTACGCCCCAAACGAAGTCGATCTTGCGATTTCACGCGCCGAACAAATTGAACAGCTTAAGAATAAACATAACGGTTCTATTGAAGGAATATTATCCGACGAGAAAAAATTCTCTATTCAGCTTGAAAGTTTGGAAACCTATGAAGCAGATCGTAAAAAGCTGGAGCTGAATGCCAAGAGCACTCTGGCATCGCTCAAACTTAAAGCCAATGAATTATCAGAAATAAGGAAAGCAAACGCTTCAGAACTTTCTGAAGCCATAGAAAAAGAGCTTCGGGATCTGAATTTTCCAGACGCCCGCTTTTCCATCGATGTTAAGACGGCAAAGGCAATTGGACCAAACGGACAGGACACCTGCGAAATACAGGTTGGACTGAATCAGGGTGAACCAATGAAACCTCTCTCGAAAACCGCATCCGGCGGGGAAATCTCTCGGATCATGTTAGCGATCAAAAACGTAACCGGAAGCTACGATCAAATTCCGACCATGATATTCGATGAAATCGATACCGGAATCAGCGGTAAAACAGCGGATATTGTTGCGAAAAAGCTAAAAGAAATCTCCGAAAAGCATCAGGTTCTCTGTATCACGCATCTTCCGCAGATTGCTGCGGCGGCCGACCATGGATACCGCATTTTCAAAGAGACAAAGAATAATGAAACATTCGCGCATATTGAGTCTCTGGACGAATCAGCGGAAATCGAAGAAATCGCCCGGCTTCTGTCCGGAGATCATATTACCGAAGTCTCCAGACAAAACGCAAAGGAGCTGTATTCGCGCTTTCGTTGAAAACAGCGGAAATAGCTAATAAGCTCAAATGGACGCCACAAACATCTCAAGAGCAAGCCTTGCGGGCAGAATGCCCTGCACGATTCGTGCGTTTGCTTCGTAAATGCCTAAAACCATCTGCCGAAGCTTCTCTTTCGAATATTTTCTGGCATACTGAGAAGCTTTCTCCAGACGGTATTCATTGATTCCAGTATACTTCTGCATCTGCTTCACGGTCATTCTTCCTTCCGGATTATCCATAAACTCACGAATTTCAAGAAGAAGCTCCATCTGTGACGCAATACGGACAATCAGCTTCATTTCATTTTCTTTCCCATCCGCCAGGGAATTCTGTATGATCGAAAAAGCCTTTGATTTATCGTTGCCGCTGATTCCGTCCAGCAGATTGAAAATAAAGCGATCCCCTTCTCCATGCACTGTATTTTCAACATCTTCGCACGTGATCATCGGTTTTTCAGAATGTGCAATAATCTTTTGAATGTCTGATTCAAACTGATAAAGACGATACTCACTCTTTTTATTATAGTATCCGGTTATGTCCAGAAGCTCACGCATTGCACGGACTTCGATCTTTTTCCCAGCTCTTTTGAATCGTTTATTTGCAAAGGAAGCCAGTTCTTTTCGGTTCAGTTTTCCGAATGTATAAACAGAGGCATTTTTTCTTAACGCTTTTACCAGAATGGATTTATCCTCTCCTTCGGCAGCTGAAAAAACCGCCATTGCTCTAGGATTCGGATTTTCAATGTAAGAAATCAATTTGGAAATTCCCGCTTTCTTCCATCCTTTTGAAGGCTCTGCATGAAGAAGCGGCGGAATGTTTCGAAGCCAGACGATCCTTCTTTCCGAAAGCATCGGCATTGTTTCCAGACTTTCGATAATTTGATCGGCGTTCGCATCCTCTCCCGAAAATTCTGCGTAATCCATCGCTTCCATTCCCTTTCGGACAAAATGCTGAGACAGTTTCCCTGCAGCCCAATGGATTAAAAACTCCTCTTCTCCTTCAAAGAACAATACCGATGAAAGCTGATTCTTCTTAAAATCTTCTAGAAAATCCTTATAGCCCTTCGCCTTCATCGGTCTGGACTTTTTAGTTCTGTACATATCCGCACCCTTCCGTGTTTGCCAATGACAGCCCCGATGGCTCCATTTTGATCTGTTCTGAAAACAATTATACCATGATTCCGAAGTCTTGTAATAACCTCCTTCGAAGGATGCCCATACCGATTGTGCTTCCCTACACCGATCCATGCTATTTCAGGAGATACGGCATCCAGAAAGGCTTCCGATGTACTTGTATAACTGCCATGATGCGCAACCTTCAAAATATCACAGGACAATTCATCCGTGCCTTCATACAGAGACAGAAGCATCTTCTCTCCCTCTTCAGTGATATCCCCGGTGACAAGAACACGGATCCCATGAATTTCCACTCTGTATACCCGGCTATAAAGATTTTCATCTTGGCTCTCACTCTCCGTTTCGGTATATGCAGAATTCTTATCAATGGTATGTTCCGGTTCCTTCAGCGGCCACAGAATCTTTATTTTCAAATCATCGGAAATCTTCGCTTCCATTCCCCTGGTTCCATGCATTTCAAGATTCCGGATCATGCCTAATTCATTCAATTCCTGGATTCCTTTATAATGATCCATATGAAGATGCGTTACGAATGCGGCATCCAGTTTTCGCGCGCCCAATTCCAATAAAAATGGAGCCAGCGTTGATTTACCGATATTCCTTGTACGGCTTCCTCCACCGTCTATTAGTATCGTTTTTCCATCTGCGCTGTGAAAGAACATAGCGTCCCCCTGTCCGACATCGATCATAACTAAATTTGAATGGAGAATCGGATCATAGGAAAGTATCATTCCGGAAAATCCGATAGAAAAGATCAGAAGAACCAGAAACAAAACAGACTGTATTCTCTTCCTGTTTCGAAGGATCTTAAAATATTCCGAACAGAAGAAGAACGCGAGAAGATAAAGCAGCAGAACCTGCCAGCTCCGTATGGGTACGGCATTTAAAGACGATGGCGCTTTCAATGAAAACAATCGATTGATGGACAGGATCATCCGCGCTAATCCAACAAGGCAGCTGCTGAGTGCAGAAAATCCAGCCGGAACTAAAACAGGCAGAAATCCCATAAAAAAACAAATCGTTCCAATTGGAATCAAAAGTGAACAAAGATAAATCGTCGGCGGATTGCATAACCATCCAAGAAGCGCGGCTCTTCGAAACCGAAAGATCATATATGGAAGCATTCCTATCTGAATAGCGGCTGCCCCGGCCATTCCGGACGGAAGCAGTGTTTCCATAACAGGTGCAAAAAATGAAATCACAAGGATGGCAAGAAATGATAACTGAAAAGAAGAACTGAGAATTCTGCCCGGATTCCAAGCTAATAATAGAATCAGCGAAAATCCAAGTGCACTCAGAAGATCGTAGCGCCGATTGAGAAAGTCTCCTAGGAGCAGAATTCCGATAAATAATTCTGCTCTCAATACAGATATGCTCCAGCACGTCATCGTTCCATAGAAAAACATGATTCCCAGAAATAAGAATGTAACAAGCCGGCGTGCGAATCGTTTCCGCATTTTCTTAAAAATGCTCCAGAGAACGCCAATATGAAGTCCGCTGACTGCAAGAATATGCGCGGTCCCGTTTTTTTGAAACGCTTCTTGGTCTTCATTCGAAAGTCCGGCGCTGTCACCAAAAAGCACTCCCCGAAGAAATGCCCGGACTTCTGTGTCGGAGGACACCCGGGCAAGAAATTCCTCTCGAAGCCGGATTCCCGTATTTAGTATTTTCCCGTAGATACCTGCATTTACAGGAAGAATTTGAAATGAAGACACATATGCTCTATGCCCGATGCCTCTGCCTCGTAAATACGATTTGTCATCAAAACCGCCCGGGTTCCGTCTCGGCTCCGGAAGTTCCAGCGAAGCGGAGAACTTTATGATTTCCCCTGCTGCAGAATATGGATTTTCTCCGGAATGCTGAACGGTAAGCAGAACTTTCTGCGGATAGATCCTTCGATGTGAAGGAGAAAGAATACGAACCTCCAGATCCGCAGTCTGCTCTTTCTTCCGAACCGATAGAACCTGTCCGATGTATGGTCTTTTTTCATCAAAACATTTCGCATCGGATGAAAAAAATTGAGACTGGACAAAATAACATCCGCACCCAATAAGAAAAGCAGCTGCAATCCCTAATTTCATCTTCATCGATAAATCAACCTGAAACCCATAGGATGATTCTGAAAAGAACAGCAAGATGATTCCTAGGATTAATGGAAGCAGCATCGAAAGAGACTTCCGCACGGCCGCATCCGTACATGCAGAAGCTGCTGAACCAAACGAAAAAACGATTCCAAGAAAAAATAATTTTCTCCGCATCCGAGCCTCCTTCCAGTATTTGCCAATTTCATTATATGCCAGTATTTTCCATTTTTCAAGATTTGCTTACTATGTTATAATGAGTAAAAATTTAAGAAATCAGACGGATTGATTTCTATGCTTTCCGCCGGGAATTTTTAGTATTTTCAGGTATTTTCGATGACAAATGGAGGAATATGAAAAATAATAAAAGAAAGAATGCGGCTTCTGCGAACGGCCCTCAGCCAGCTGAAAGGGAAAACAATGCCTCAGGCACCAGTTTAGATTCGTATGAAACCGTCCAAGCGTCCCGGACGAAATCGAAGAACCGCTGGGGCAAACGCCATCCTAAAGCCAAGAAAGTTCTTCTGTCTATTTTAATCGCAATTCTCGCAATTATTATCATCGGCTTCGGATACGTAATTTACTGCATTCGTACCGCGCCAAGCATAGACGCAAAGAATATTTATTCGATTCTGACACAGAGTTCTGAAATTTACGATGAAGACGGAAAGCTGGTCGATACCGTCTATGTCGGCGAAAACCGCACAAATCTGGATTACAGCGACATGCCGAAAAATATGATAAACGCGATTGTCGCTCTGGAAGACAAAACCTTCTGGAAACATCATGGCTTTAACTATATTCGAATTTTCGGCGCTATAAAAGAATCCATTGTTTCAGGCGGACAAGTGTCGGGAACCAGTACACTGACACAGCAGCTTGCCAGAAATGTCTTCCTGAAAGAAGATATGTCTAAGCACAGCATCAAACGAAAAATCCGAGAAGCCTACTATACGGTTCAAATTGAACACGCGCTTTCCAAGAAACAGATTATCGAAGCTTATTTGAATACCATCTATCTCGGATTCAACAGCAATGGCATCGAAGCTGCCGCGGAATCTTATTTTTCAAAAGACGCGAAAGATATGACACTGGTAGAATGCGCGACATTGGCGGCTCTGCCGAAATCGCCTTCTACCCTTGCTCCGGTTCTCATTCTTGATAATGACAACGTGAAGGAAGATCAGAAAAATATTCTGAAGAGAAGCTCTGTCGGAACCTATGTTCTGAATGAAAGTGTTGTTAAGCGCAGAAATCTCTGTCTGAAATTAATGTACGAATCCAATTACATTACGAAGAGTCAGTACACGAAGGCAAAGAACACACCGCTGAAGGATTATATCAAGCCGAACTATAGCTCTTCGGAAAATGACAAATCTTCTTATTTCACAGATTATGTTGTAAAACAGGTGATTCAGGATCTGCAGGACAAGTACAATTACTCCTATCAGGACGCATATGACCGGGTTTATAAAGGCGGACTCAAGATCTACACAACGATGGATTCCACAGCCCAGAGCGTCATCGAGAAGGAATTTGAAAATCCGAGCAACTTCCCGAGTCCAACCGATATCAGCTACGATTCCAGCGGGAACATACTGACAAATTCGGGTTCTGTCGCAATGTATAAATACAGCAACTTTATCGACAGCGATGGAAACTTCACTTTTAATGACAGCGAAATCGTAAAAAACAGCGATGGAACGCTTACTATCAAATCCGGCAAACGGCTGAAGATCTATAAAACCGAAGTAAACGGAAAAGCGGACTGCAGCATAGAATTCCCGAAAATGTACGTCTGGGAGAATGGATATCTTTACGAAATTCCAGGAGGATATATCAATGTCCCGTCGGGCATGAAAAAAGTGAACAGCGACGGAGACGCTGTAATATCTGCGTCTTACGTTAAAAGCGCAGCCGGGAAAAAGATGTTCCAGAAGACCAGCGACGGACAGTACTATATCTCCTCTACCGGATATACATTGAATCAGAAAGTCATTCAGCCGCAGGCGGCAATGACGATCATTGAAAATAAAACCGGCGCTTTAAAAGCAATGATAGGAGGAAGAGAACAGACCGGGCGGCTTCTTTACAACCGCGCGACTTCAACCCGCCAGCCAGGATCTTCCATCAAGCCGCTGGCCGTTTACTCTGCAGCTTTGGAACAGAGTGCTGAAGAGGCTGCCGCCGGCAAGAAACATTCTTTCTATAATTATGGAATTGACAAACAGGGAACACAGGGCTGGGGAGACTGGATCACTGCAGGATCCATCGTAGTTGACGAAGAAACTACGATTAATGGAAAAGTCTGGCCTAAGAACTCTGATAATCAGTATTCCGGGATGCAAACCGTCCGTTCTGCGCTTCAGCGTTCCCTGAATACATGCGCTGTAAAAATTCAGCTCCAGGTAGGAAGCAGCTATTCCGCCAAAATGGTACAGAAATTCGGCATTACCTCTCTGGTTACCAGCGGCGAAGTAAACGATATGAATACCGCTGCACTTGCCTTAGGCGGTCTTTCAAAAGGTGTTTCCCCTCTTGAAATGGCGCACGCGTATACCGTATTCGCGAATGGCGGAACCAGAACGAAAGAGATCATCTGCTATACGAAGGTTAAATCCAGCAGCGGGAAAACGCTTCTTAAGACGGGCAAACCGGAAATGGTAGAAGTCCTGAACAAGGATGTCGGATGGATCATGCGGAATATGTTGCAAAGCGTACTTGATTACGGATCTTATTCGAACGCAAAGATTCCAGGAGTTACTGCCGGCGGTAAAACCGGAACTACCGATAATAAATATGATATCTGGTTCGATGGATTCACACCGAATTATTCCGCTTCGCTCTGGATCGGCAACGATGTCAATATTCGAATGACGCAGATGGGCGCTTTCGCAAATGCGTTCTGGGGACGGATCATGAGACAGATCCCAGCTGCCAGAAAGGGCTCCTACTCTTCGAAGCCTTCTACCGTCGAATATCATAATGGAGAGTACTACGCCGCTGGCACATACAGCGTCGCAAGCTACACGATGCCTGATGAAGAATCCGATAATACGAATGATGAAACAACACAGGACGAAGAAAATACCGATGATAAAAAAGATCAGAATTCCAGTGATTCCACTTCCGGTCAGGACAGCGGCAACACTGGCGGTAATACAGGCGGCAGCACATCCGGAGACAATACCGGGGGAAATGGAAATTCCGGAAATTCCGGGTCTAATACGAGCGGCGGAAGCAGCGGAAATACCACAGGAGGAAACACTGGAGGAACAACTCCACAGACCGGAACCGGTCAATAAACAATTAACAATCCACATCTAACAATCCACATCCTGCAAATGCTGTTTTGATTAAAAGAAAGCCCGAAAGAAGAAAAGGTAAGATTCCTTCTTTCGGGTTTTTACTTGTCAAAAACAAAATTATAAAATCTTCGTATCCAAATTTTAACGGGAAGAAGCTTCTTTCAAATCTCTGACGGCCTGAGAAATATCTTTAGCACCGAAGACTGCGGAACCCGCGACAATGATCTCCGCACCTGCTGACAGAACTTGACTGATGTTTTCTTTCTTAACGCCTCCGTCAATTTCGATTTGATAAGACAGACCTTCCTTTTCCTTAAATTCCGCAAGCCGTTCGATTTTCCGAAGCGTGGACGGAATCAAGCTTTGTCCTCCAAATCCAGGATTTACGGACATCACTAACACAAGATCCACGTCTTCGATCACCGACTCCAGCATCTGTACAGGTGTGCCGGGATTAACCGCTACGCCGGCGCTGATTCCGAAGGACTTAATATGCTGAAGCGTTCGATGAAGATGAATACAGGCCTCCTGATGAACCGTAATGAATTCTGTTTTCTCTGTTACAAAATCCGAAATATACCGATCTGGATTTTCAATCATCAAATGCACATCGTAGGGCGCTGTATCTAAAGAATCAAGACTCTTCATAACCGGCGCGCCAAATGAAATATTCGGAACAAAATGGCCGTCCATCACGTCAATATGAAGATAATCCGCGCCCGCGGAAGTTGCTTCTTTCACTTGGGCACCCAAACATGAAAAATCCGCAGATAAGATTGATGGAGCTAATTTCATATCTTCCTCCTGTTCCAGTTCTTTTGCTTTTCAGCCAATTCCTCATAATTTTTAAGATAGGAATTATAGCGATCGGAGATAATGTCTCCTGATTCCGCAGCTTCCCGCACAGCACATCCGGGTTCTTTGCGATGCGTGCAGTCCGAAAACCTGCAAGATCCCAGATATGGCCTAAACTCTGGATAAAAGGATCTCAAATCGTTCGGTGACACATCCGAAAGATCCAACTCCAGCGACATAAAGCCAGGTGTATCGTATATAAGACCCCCGCCCGGCAGATGAAAGATCTCAACATGCCTTGTTGTATGCCTTCCGCGTGCCGTTTTTTCACTGACAGAATTGGTTTTCATGCCGGCTTTTGGGATCAGAAGATTCGTAATCGTGGACTTTCCAACACCGGAGAATCCGGCGAGAGCAGCATTTTTTCCACAAAGACGTTCTTTCAACTGTTTGATTCCCTCACCCCTCGCCGCGCTCACGGTAAGAAAATCAGAATACGCAGAGAACCGGCTTCGTATTCTCGATATATCGCCTTCTTCCGCCAGATCACATTTATTCAGGCAAAGAACCGATTCAACGCCCTTCGCTTCCGCCATTACAAGGAACCGATCGATCACATAAAAATTCGGATCCGGATTATGAGGACTGAACACAATGACCAGCGTATTGACATTTGAGATCGGAGGACGAAGGAATTCCGAAGTCCGCGGATAAATCCGATCAATCACTCCGTCTCCATCCGGCAGAACCCGAAAACGCACTAAATCCCCTACCAAAGGTGTAATTTTATCTTTTCGAAATTTGCCTCGTCCTCGTGTGCGGAAGATTCCATCTTCCGACTCGATATCATAAAAGCCTCCGACGCCTCGGATGATCCTTCCTTCCATATCACTCCTTGCTGCAGACTTTATCAGTTCCCGGAATCATCACTGGTACTCGGTATTTCCGCCGGATCGTCATCCGTTCCCGTATTACCAGAATCACCGCTGTTTCCCTTATTATTGCTGTTGTTATTACTGCTAGGATCCGGCCCATTCGAAACAATCAAGTTCACCGATGTTCCTTTGTTTACAGAAGATCCTGCCGAAGGGCTCTGTGAAATAATCTGTCCCTTTGAATAGCTGTCACTGTACTGGTAGCTGACCGATCCCAAAGAAAGTCCGACATCTTCCAGCGTCTGCTTCGCCGTATCGTGATTGTATGTGCTTCCAGCCAATGTAGGAACAGTAACCTGCTGCTGCTCGCTGCTCCCCTTGCTTACAACAATATCAACCTTTGTCCCTTCAGTCTTTTTTGACCCTGCAGACGGACTCTGCGAAATAATATATCCCTTCTGATACTTATCGCTTTCTTCTTCGGTTACATCGCCAAGTTCATATCCATTTGCGTTCAGAATATCAATAATTTCACTCTTATCATAATATTTTCCGACCAGGTTCGGAATCTTTTCAGAACGCTTGCCGGAGCTCAGATAAAGCTTGACTTCCGATCCTTTTTTCGCGTGCTTCCCGCCTGCCGGGCTCTGTTTCGCAACACTCCCCTCTGCAACAGTATCACTGGGGATGGAATCACCCTGCGTAACCGTAAAGCCAGCAGCTTCCAAATCGGACTTCGCCTCTTCATACGTTTCCCCGACAACATTCGGAACCGCCGGCCCGCTGAACAGGCTGCTCTTGGACAAAGCAAAAGCCGTAATCCCAAGCGCCGCAATAATTAACAGAGCGATGATCAAAATCCGCTTTCGATTGGGTTTTCTGTCTCTTTCGGACAATCTCCTGGAGTTCCGGCGATCCTCCGCATCATCCCCTTCTGCCTCCGCGGGTTCCATCGAATCGCTTTTCGTTTTTGACTCTCCGGCCGCGGAATAATCGGATCCCATAATGCCGCTGACATATTCGACATTATTAAGATCTTCGATCATAAGATCCACATTTTTGTAACGCTCAGACTGAAAACGGGCTGCCGCTTTCATGACGATTTTTTCAACCGAAGGCGGTATCCCCGACACTAACTGCGATGGCGGCGTGATATCATTATTAATATGCATCAGCGCGATCTGAACCGGATTATCCCCGTCAAACGGAACCTTGCCGGTCAGCATCTCATACATAATAATGCCTAGAGAATATATATCCGAGAGTTCATCAACATAGGAACCTCTCGCCTGCTCCGGCGAAAAATAATGAACGGATCCAATGATCGTATCCGTATCAGCAAGCGTTGTATTGCTGATCGCTTTTGCTATGCCGAAATCCCCTAATTTCGCGGTTCCATCCGGTGTAAGCATAACATTATGCGGTTTTATATCCCGATGGATAATATTATGATGATGCGCAACGCTTAAGGCCTGCGCAACCTGTTTCGTAATCCGAACGACCTCCCGGTAATCCATCGGAGCTTTCTTTTTTATGTAATCGCTTAAGGAAATGCCATCCACCAGCTCCATTACGATAAAATAAATATTTCCCTCATGGCCGACATCATATACCGCAATAATATTCGGATGCTGAAGGCCGGCAGCTGCCTGCGATTCCCTCCGAAAATTTTCGATAAACTGAGCGTCTTTCGTAAATTCCGGGCGAAGGATTTTTACAGCGACAAAACGATTCAGCAGCCTGTCTTTCGCCTTGTAAACGACCGCCATACCGCCTTCACCGATCCGGTCAACCAATTCATATCTTCCATTCAGCAGTCTGCTCATATACAATCTTCCTCCGTGATCTGCGCAAGAATCGATGAAATATTATCCAAGCCTCCATATTCCAAAGCTTCTCCTGTGAGACGCTCGGCCTTTTCATCTAATGAAAGCGTACCGTCCAAAATCGTCCGAATCCTGTTTTCAGGAACTTCTTCGTATAACCCATCCGAACAAAGGAGGAACAGATCCTTCGCCTGAATTTCCACCTCGTAGAAATCCGGATCGATTGTCTCTTCCGCACCGACCGCACGCGTAATCATATAACGGTTCTCATGCAGTTTAGCCTGTTCTTCCGTCATGATCCCCTGCCGCACCATTTCATTCACATACGTATGGTCCTCTGTGATCTGATGAAGAACACCTTCCCTAAGAAGATACAGCCGGCTGTCGCCGACATTAATCGCAAAAGCCGTGCCATGATTTCCAAGAATCAGTGCGACCAGCGTTGTCGCCATCCCCTCGTATTCTTTTTTTGACAAAGACGCCTGATAAACAAGATCATTCACTTGTTTCAGACATTCTCTGAAATAGTTCCGTATAAGAGCAATATCTCTGCTTTGCGGAAGCGGATATTTTTTAAAATACCGGCCGATGCTGGAAACGCAGAGCCGGCTGGCAACTTCTCCAGAGTTCGCACCCCCGACACCGTCCGCGATAAGAAGTACCTTCTCTTTATCAAAAACAATAAGAGAGTCCTCATTTCGTTCCCTTCGAAGACCGCAGTTTGTAGAACAAGCTGTATTCATATTTTTTCCCTTAACAATTTTCTCTGCATGAATGCGTATTACTGAGAAAAAAATCAAACGAACCGCTGAACAGATTAAGATCCGATAACTCTTTCCAAACTACAGAAATAGAATCCGTCCGTTCCATCTTCATCCGGCATCAGCTGCCGTTCTGAAATTATTCGAAATTCATGCCTGTAATTTCGAATAAAATTTCTTATAATATCTTGATTTTCCTCTTTTCG
>JAQXNW010000117.1 GCA_029098205.1 Eubacteriales bacterium
AACAACGCCGCGTCTTCAAGCAGTAAAAGTCAGTCGAAAGAAAACGCTTCCGAAGCCGATACCAATTCCGAAGCCATCACGGTCGAACGGGACGGAACTTATGACTCCAAGGATGAAGTCGCGCTCTATATTCATACATACGGCGAACTTCCTTCCAACTATATCACGAAAAAAGAAGCCCGAAGTCTCGGCTGGGAAGGCGGAAGCGTCGAAGAATACGCAGAAGGAAAATGCATTGGCGGCGATTATTTCGGAAATTACGAGGGAATTCTGCCGGACGAAGACGGGATCCGCTATACGGAATGCGACATAAATACACGGAGCAAAGGCAGCCGAGGTGGCGAGCGGATCATCTTTGACAATCAGGGAAACATTTACTACACAGACGATCATTACCGATCGTTTACAAAATTGTACGATAAGGATGGAAAACTATGATGGAAAAACCGCTGAACGGGGTTATTCAAATTGATCTAAAAACCGTATCCTCCCCGGAAGAGCTTCATACCCTTCTTTCGGACAAACTCGGATTTCCGGAATATTATGGAAAAAATCTGGACGCGCTCTATGACTGTCTGACCGATCTCTCCGGGACGATCGTCTTCACGGGAACGGAACACGCGGAAGAAACGCTCGGCCGCTTTTTCACCGCTTTTCGGAGGGTATGCCGGGACGCCGAAAATTCATCTCCCGGACTTACGATTCTCTTCTGATATTTATTTTCAGTATTCCCTGTGCCTGCATTACTCCTGTGATAAAATATATGCTGTGCAGACAATATAACTCCCCATGGCTTTCTAAAGTAAGGAGCTTCATCCATGAAAACGGCTGAAACAAACATAAAATCCGCTTTTTCAAAAGTAAGCGATGCGGATCTTGATCAAATCCAAAAGTCCGTTCTTTTTCGGGGGATTGAACGTTCTGAACTTACAGCGCTTCTCCCGTGCCTATACGATGAGAAAAGAAATTACCTGAAAGGGGAATGGATTTTTCAGGCCGGCGATACAATTTCAAATATAGGACTGATGCTTTCCGGAAGCGCGCATATTGAACGGTATGATTACTGGGGCGGGCGCCACATTGTAACGGCCATAACCTCCGGAGATATTTTCGGCGAAAGCTTTGCCGCTTCCCCCGGAAGCATCATAAATGTCGGTGTACAGACAGACGAAAATGCATCGGTTCTGTTCCTCAATCTTTCGAAAATGCTCCATATGTGCACATCATCCTACCGCTTTCATGCGCACCTCATAGACAATCTGGTATCTTTGCTCGCGCGTAAAAATCTGATGCTGAATGAAAAACTGACGTATGTCACGCAGCACACCCTGCGCGACAAGATCCTGTCCTATCTTTCGGCAGAATCCATACGTCAGCATTCTTCATATTTTGATATTCCCTTTGACCGCCAGCAGCTGGCGGACTATCTGAACGCAGAGCGAAGCGCTCTTTCTAAGGAATTATCCAATCTTAAAAAAGACGGAATCATCGACTACCAAAAGAATCATTTCTTCCTGAAAGAACCTGTATCTGAATAAGCTCGTTCTTTCCAAAGTTATCTTTTTCCCCGAAAGAAACGCTGCCGGATGGATCCGCCCCTTGCGGAAACAATTTTCCATCCCGGCAGCGCTCTCGCAGCAGCATTTCAGAGATTTTCCAGGCTTTCATTCTGCCCCTTGAAATGCTTCTCTGCGGCCTCCATATTCTGCACAACTTCTACAGTCCCTAAATAACCGCCCTTCTTGTCACGAACCGCCATATACGTTACCAGAAAAGGCTTCCCGTTCTTCTCCATCCATACCGGAACGCTGTCCGTCCGGTTATTTCTGAAATCACTCAGGATCGAACGCACCATCGGCTCGACCTTCGGCGGATGGCACGAGAATACTTCCCGATCCAGAGCCATCTTAGGACGCTTGAAAACCTTCGGTCCTTCGTTGAAATACCGGTTAATATTATCTACGTCAATAAAGGAAATTTCGATCGGAAGCGTGTTCAGCATCGCCTCCAGCTGCGCCAGTGTCATATGGCCGCCGGCAAGAACGATTTCTCCGTTCTTCATAGCGGATTCATTCTTTGCCTCACGCTCTGAAAGATAGGATTCCGCTTCTTTCCATAGCTCTTCTACACCGAATACCGGCGCATAGTCCTTGTTATCCCGGTAAATCTCATACCATTCTTCTTTCGTGAAATTCACCGCACAGATCGGAAAGAGAATATTCGCTTCTTTATAGATCATCTCTTCCGCCCGCGTAAGAACAGCCTGAACGCGGCGGTTCCACGTTTCATCGTGATTCTTATTCTCGTCCAGATCAGCCAGTTCGTTTCGGATTTCGCCGTCTACGGACCACATAACA
>JAQXNW010000118.1 GCA_029098205.1 Eubacteriales bacterium
GTTTGTCGTCGATCTTCTGCTGAAGATGGGTTACGGAAAGGCGGATTTTGGCAGTCACGCAACTGTAGCATCAGGTGATGACGGAATCGACGGTATCATCATGGAAGATAAGCTCGGTTTTTCCCTTATCTACATGCAGGCGAAAGAGTGGGCACTAGATAAAGTCGTAGGGCAGCCGGATATACAGAGCTTTGTTGGAGCGATAGCAGGCAAGAAAGGTGACGGACTTTTTGTTACGACCGCGAAGTTTTCACAGAAGGCAAAGGATTATGCACATACGCACCATATCATTCTGATTGACGGAGAGCGTCTTGCTAATCTGATGATCGAGTATAACTTCTGTGTATCGACTCGGAAGACTTTTGAAATACAATCTGTGGACACGGATGCGCTTGCGGAATATCAGGATGATTGAACCTATTAACGTTTTCATACCTTTTAACGATAGCTATACCTTTTAACGATTACATCTTCTCACAGGAAGGAGGGGTGCAAAATGCCAGGAACAGCAACAGCAGGAAGAATATCGTTCTTTCCTTTTGCTTACAGTTTTCAGCCGCAACCGGACACACTACAAACACCGGAATCCCTTTATTTCAGGCTTTTTCGCCCATTTCTGTGCAGGGGTCTACATACAGCGATTGTATCAAAGACGGTAGGAAGATAGATCCGACCTGTGGCTCCGGAGGATTTCTTATCAAGGCATTTGAATATGTGCGTGAGAAAATAGAAGCTGATGTCAGGTCACAGAAAGAAAAACTGAGAGCATCTCTTGAAGGAGATGACTTTGACAGCAAGCCGGAAAAAGAACAGATAGAAATCAGCGACAAAATTGATGAGATGCAAACGGCATTAAATACTGAACTCGATACAT
The DNA here is from genome assembly GCA_029098205.1 of Eubacteriales bacterium. Lineage (GTDB taxonomy): Bacteria > Bacillota > Clostridia > Peptostreptococcales > Anaerovoracaceae > Aminicella. Next base: position 875 of record JAQXNW010000118.1, read on the forward strand.
CTATCGAAGGAAGCCGCATGTATCAGCTTTCCCGGAATTGTATTTATGGAACGGACGCAAATCCTCGTATGGCTCGAACGTCCAAAATGAATATGATTATGCACGGCGATGGTCACGGCGATGTACATCATCACGATGGTCTGCTCAATATCAACGGTATATTTGAGAAAAGATTCGATGTAATTCTGACAAATCCGCCATTCGGTCAGAATGTTGACCGTAATCAGCTTATCTCCGAGGCTGATCGCTTTACTGATGAGGAGATGAAGAGAAAATACAAAGCCAAATATGGGAAGGCCTATGATGAAGCTCTTAAGCAGGTTGATGACCACATTGGCAAGTCACTGCTTTCGCTTTATGATCTTGGCAGCACGAGTACCCTCACGGAGGTTCTTTTTATGGAGCGGTGTCTCCGTCTTCTCAAAAAAGGCGGACGTATGGGTATGGTTCTCCCGGAAGGTGTACTTAACAACAAAAACCTTGCTGCAGTCAGAGAGTATTTTGAGGGGCGTGCAAAACCGATCCTTATATGCTCCATACCGCAGGATGTTTTTATTGCCGCCGGAGCAACTGTTAAACCGAGCCTTGTTTTCATGCGCAAATTTACTGCGGATGAAGAAGCCGAATACGACAAATGTAAGAAAGAGGCGGCTATTGAGATTACGGCACTGCATCAAACAGAGGTAGATTCTTTGACAGAGACTATCGCTACTTGTGATGCTCAGACAGATTCTCTTAAGGATGATCTCAAGGATGCGCGAGGCAGACTGAAACAAGCTAAGAAGGACAAAAAGGACACTTCTGCTATCGAGGCAAACATTGCTTTTATTCAGCAGAAGCAAAAGAATAACAAAGACGCGAAGAAAGCAGCGGAAAAAGCACTGGTCGATTTGAAAAAGCTGATAGACGACGAGATCAAGCCCGTTGTAAAGAAAAAATTCGACTATGATATTCCAATCGCCAAGGTCGAAGACGCAGGAATTACTACAACTGGTGCAGCATCGGAAGGAAATCAACTTCCGGCATTGGTAGAAGAATACAAAGATTACCGTATAAATAATATGTTGTGGGCATTAAAGGAATGTGTAGTAGAATACGGACTGAACTCTGATGGTTTATATTGCCGGTATATTGCTGATAAGGAGGACAGAAGGCTATGATTTTAACCGCTAAAAAGTTTTCTGTCTTCAAAGATTGGAACATTGACATGATCCTATTCTCGAAAGAACTTCGCAGCACATTTCCTTTAGTAAGACTCGAAGATATCCTGACGCCGAGAAAAGAAAAAACAAAGCCATGTGATATACCTTTGGACAGGAAAATTGTTTCAAAAATCCGTTTTTCGGATGGGAAAGTGTCCTTTAAAGACAGATCCATTAAAAACGATATGAACAAATCGCATCTCAACGATTTGTTGGTTTCTAATATCAACTTTGAGAAAGGCGCTTTCGCCATCAATACATGGGGAGAGATATACGCTTCTACTGACTATACTTCTTATATTGTTGATGCAAAAAAGACAATTCCTGCGTACTTGTTTCTTTCCTTGCGCTGTAAGATTTTTATGGACTATGTAGCCTCTGTAAAGCCAAAGGGAATGAAAACTCGCGCTCGTTATGATTTCATTAAGAATTTTGAAATACCTGTACCTTCTATCCCAGAGCAACAGGAAATTCTCAAAGCATACCACGCTACCCTTGCTGAGGCTGATGACAACATTGAAAAGGGCAACAGCTTCAGTGATGGTTTGCTGTTTGATATCCAGTCCGAAGTTTCTAATTTAAAGAAGCAGGAAACACAGAAAATATCTGCTACAGAATCTATAATGCAGATTATTCCGTTTACATCTACGCGAAGATGGGAGGTAGGCTACATACTAAAAGAAGGACGTCTTGACAATGTATACGGAAGTTTTAAATGCACAAGCTATAGTATAAATGACCTGCAAACCGAGTCTTTGTTTGGTTTATCCGTAAAGGCTTCACCCTCTCAGAAAAAAGGAATGATTCCAGTTCTTAGGATGTCTAATGTTATAAACGGCGAGATAGATTATTCCGAGTTAAAATATCTTCCGCTAAAACGTGCTGTTACAGATAAAGAACCGGGTAAATGGCTTCTGAGGGACGGTGATTTTCTAATTACAAGAACTAACGGTAGCAAAGACTTGGTTGGCAAAGCAGCGGTATTTCACAGTAAGGATGTTTATACTTATGCATCGTATTTAATTCGATACCGCTTCAATACATCTATTGTTTTACCGGAATATGTAAATATTCTATTTATGACCCCTCTTGTGAGAGAACAAATAGCCGTCATGCGCAGACAAGGCGGCGGTCAGTACAACTTGAATAGCGATGAAATCGGAGCAATCAGAATCCCAGTTCCGTCAATCCCGGAACAGCAAGCTATCATTGATAAGTATTATTCCACGAAGGACGGCTCAAATACATACTATGATAAGGCACACGAGTTAAGGGAAAAAGCTGCATCTGATTTTGAAAAGCGTATATTCTCTTAGATGACAACCTTATGTTGAATGAATTTGTGGTGACAATGCATGAACGATGATGAATTTATTAATGTTGGTAACAAGCTATGCTCTTCATTAACTATAGTGCTGAAAAATGAGGGAATCCTCGGAGGTCCGCATTCTGCTATATTCGACTATGATTTCAATGGCAATGTTTTGCACATAGGAATTGAGCAATGTATTGTAAGAACTATAAATATATCGGTGGATTCGCCGATGACGATGAGCAATCTATGGGGTTTCTACACCGTAATTGAACGTTTACTTATGCTTCTTGACGGGCGATTTTATATCATAGAATCTGCCACTTTTACGGGAGATGCTTGCTCAGAAACTGATTATTATTCATATGCACAGGAGTGCCAGTCAAGAAGATTGTCGTACTGCAAAACTGATCCTGCTTATTGTCATTCTGACCATGTATTTCTGATGTATGACACGGTTATATCACCTGAGTTACTCTCAAAATGGATTCAGCTGCAAGACGAGTTGGATATCGTCCATCAAGTAGCCTTATACAATATAGCTGATACCGGGATAACACACGATGTGAAATGTGCAAATTTAATCGAATGCCTTGAACCGATGGTAGAAATCATAGGTTTATATGACAGCTTTTTCCAGAGTTTAAAACCCGGCGAGAAAACGACAACATTGAAAATGTGTATTGATGCTGTCATCTCAAAATACGGGCAAGATATCTTTGCTGAAGAATACAACGCTAACAAAGGCAACTTTCTTCAAACTCTTGTCGATACAAGAGTTCGCATCATGCACATTAAAAGGAATCAGCCGACAGAAAAACATTTATCCGGCGCGGAATCGATTCTGTATTTGGTTAAACTCTGTCACCTTTACAGAGTGGTACTTCTTTCGCTGCTCGGAATCGACTATGCGCGGTATCAAACAGCAGTCGTGAAATCTGTAGGTCGATGGAACTCTTGGAACGGTGTACTAACCAACTTCATAAATACAATAAAATGAAAAAACGACCATGCAGGAGCATTTCACTCTTACATGGTCGTTCTTTAAGTTGTCCCGCTTGAAGAAGGTCGGTTCAAATTTGCTTGTTTTGGCAAATCCCTAAGTTCAACCCTCTAACGCCGGTGGCTTTTTAAATCAAGACACGTGCTATTTACCGTTTACTTCCGATATGAATCGGCTTGGAAATTCCAAGATGCTTTCTCCGGTACGAATTTAAGCATCGAAAAAATCGCAGATCTCTTGGACTACAGCGGCAGCAGCAACTTTTACAAAGCGTTCCGCGAGTACTTCCACGCTTCTCCCCCCACGAATTCACGGCATCTTCCCGGAAATCTTGAAAATCAACGGTTCGGATGGTATACTTTCTTTGGTTACGCACCAGTAGCTCAGGGGATAGAGCGTCGGTTTCCTAAACCGTGCGTCGGGTGTTCGAATCGCCTCTGGTGCATCACTAGAAAAGCCTTGCAAACGCTGAATTTTAGCGATGCAAGGCCTTTTTATTAACGAAAGCCGAGCGGAATCGAATCATCATTTTATGCCGTTTAATACCGTTTTGATGTGGAAACGGTGTGGAAACGATTTTATCCAATCAATTATTACAACATAAAAAGAGTACCGATCGCATCCTATTTTACTTCTTCTATCAGCTTCTGATACATCTTCATCAACTCCGCGACACAGTCTGATTCGGACATTTTTGTCGAGAATCCGTACGCAGCCATGACTGCACGGTCATTATTCTGATGTGCTTTTCTCAGTTCTGGCGTCATTGTCAATGGATCATAAAATCTATCCGGGTAAAGATCCCGTGCATTAAGAATACCTTGAGCAGTATGCTCGATTGTAGCCTTCTGCGCAGGTGTTGGCGCGGGCCAAGGGAAGTTATTATAGACTGCTGGGGAGTATCGGTATCCTTTGAAAATTATCCGTCAAAGTGACACCGCCGAAAGCCGGGCGCTCACTCGGCGGCTTTCGCCGCCTGCCTGAGGATCTCAAGAGAACGGGCCGCGTCTTCCGTGAAGTTCTGTGTATTCGACTCTACGCGGGCCGCTTCCGTCATAGCAAAGAACACTCATACTCCGTTTCGCAGCTTCCTCCGCCGATTATATTGTGCCATTATTCCGCAATATTGCGGAATAATAACAGGATACGATCGCAGTGCCGGGAGCATCTCACTATATTACCGCGGGATGGAATATACTCTTCCTTCCTTTCTGGGCGCCGGGGCCGGCGTATTTCCTTCGGTATAGCCGACAATGACATTGTCGATTCCGAAATATTCATCCGGGTCGATTCCAGCCTTTTTCAGAATAGTCTTCCCTTCTTCTGTCTCAAACTGTTCTTTCCCCCGGTGAATCCAGCAGGAACCGAGGTCCAGAGAAGCCGCCTCATTCAGCATGTTGCTGATGGCGCTGCATCCGTCATAAACAGCTGTCGGATTTCCTTTTTTCGATAAAACAGAAAGAACAGCCGGCGCGCCGTAAAATGCGTCCATACCCTCATGCCCTAAAATCTTTCCATTGATGAACCCAAGCTTCCGGACAGTATCCGGATCCGTGATTTTCAGAATGATCGTCTCCTGCCTGCCCATGCCGGTCGGCGCATAAAGCCCGGCCTCCACAATTTCGTCCAGCAGGTTTTCCGGAACCGCTTTCTCCTTGAAGCTGCGGATCGCACGTCTTGTTTTCAGTGCTCTCAGAATATCAGCCATTCTATATCCCTCCATTTGATATTTTAACTTATCCCTCATATGCAAAATTCAATTTGTCGAAAGTCTTCCCGTTGATTTTCAAAGCGCCTTTTTCAGCGCCGGTGAATTTCATTCCGTTTTTCTCCATCGCTCTTTTGGAGCCGATATTCTTAGAAGCGCACCAGGCGGTAATCGTACGGATCTGCTTCTCATGGGCAAGATAGCCGATCACAGCTTTCACCGCTTCCGTCGCGTATCCTTTGCCCCAGGAATTCCGGGCGATGCTGATCCCGAGTTCGATGCTGTTTTTATCTTTGTCGTAATCGTATGCCCCGACCGTGCCGATCAGCCGGCGGTCCGCCTCGATGGCCCATCCGAAAAAGTATTCATCATTATAGCTGTCAATGCAACGCTGCACGTATTCTTTTGCCATCTCCGGCGTCGCGTAAGGATTCCAGCCGGAATACTCGTACATTTTTTCATCCGCGCCAAAGAGTGCATACACTTGATCCGCATCTTCTATGACATGCGGCCTCAGCAAAAGTCTTTCTGTTTTTATTGGCACTGTTCCGCTCATATCAGTCCCCTTTTTCCAAGCAGCAATCCAGAATATGTCAATGCAGGACATATTCATAAAGCTCATAATCCGTCCAGCCCGTGTCTTCATAGTACATCTTCAACGCATCCATGTACTTGAACCCTAAACCTTCGTAGAGCTTTTCCGCAGGCACATTTCCCGCAAGCACATCCAGCCGGACTGCCTTCTGCTGCTCCTCGCCGCTCATGTTCTCAAGGCTTTTATAAAATAATTCCTGTTCTTTTGTCAGTTGCATATTGCCCTGGAATCTCAAAAGCGGCTTGGGGAACTCGGCAGAAAACCGGATGCCATTTTTACGATAAAGATGGTGGACAACTGGAATCCCTATTTTGATATGAACGACAAAAATTACATCTCGAAGGCGGAGGCTGAAGCATAGGCTGCGGGCTGTGCGAACGCCAATGTCCTGCGAACGCGATAAAAATAAAGGATAATCATCCGGTCTGGACGAAGCCGAAATGTACGCTGTGTCTCGGCTGTGTCCATCGATGCCCGGTGAATGCCATTTCCTATACAAAGAAAACGATCGGCCACGGGCAGTATTTCAACCCGCATGTAAAGCCGGATGTAATATAAATGAAGAAGGCATCTGCCATTTCTGACAGAGATGCCCACCCACAGAATTCTAATATTAGTTCCCGATTCAAATATTACAGATTCAAAAGCTGTTCTTTTTTTGCTTCAAATTCTTCTTGTGTAATTGCTCCCATATCGAGCAGTTCCTTGTATTTCCTTATCTCATCCGCTGCGGAAAAAGCATTCTCTGGCTGCTGTTCATATACGACTTGAGGCTGCTTGGCCTCGGCGGCTTTCTCCATGATAAAATCGGCGGCTTTCCTGAATAAAGCTGCTTCGGCACTGCTGTTTAAGGAAATTACATTCGGCTGTTTGCAGGGGTCGTCCTCAGCATCATTGCTCCAGAAGTTATATCGCTTGTTCTGAAGCCCTCCGGATGAAAGTTCAAAGTATCCGGAAAGCACATGGAAGTCCACTTCGGCATTTGTCACATTGGCATACGGCATTTTGAAGTCGCCGTTGCCAAAGGTATGCCCTGTCATAAAGCCCTTTTTAATAATATGCACAGACTTATCTGTACATATCAGATATTCCTTGAAAGTCCCTTTAAGAGCAGCCAGAATATGCTCATTACGCGGAATTACATTTCTCACAGCAGCAATCGTCGATGACAGAAAATTATCACTGATCAGAATTCCATTTTCTCCATTCTGTCTCTCATTTTCATACATAATCCAGCCTCCATATGATGAATATCCAGAACAAGCGCTCATTATTGATTATAATTCAACAAGAGATCAATTTTAAGAGAGTGAAATTAAATTTTATGATTTTAAAAATTCATACAGCAGATTTATCAGCTTATCTTCTATCATAAAA
>JAQXNW010000119.1 GCA_029098205.1 Eubacteriales bacterium
CGGATTCTTACTCCTTAACCCTTGACATCAATACTACCGTCTCGACGTGTCCTGTGCATGCGTACTCATCGCGTTCTTCCAGTTCCGCAATCATCTCTTCAAATTTTTCTTTGCTGTTTACAGACTCATTCAGCTTTTCGATTTCTTTTTTCATAATTTTTACCTCTCAAATTACCTCTCGAAATTTCTTTGGCTTATAGACTTATGTTTTTCCATTGGTCAGCCTTACCGTTAAATTCGAACTCCCCTTTTTCCAAATTGACATGCCCGATCCTGCATGTCTCTTCCGTAAGCACATCCCAGCAAGGGTAGATATCCCCATCCGGATCGATTGTATACATTCCCATATTGGCCCCGCAGTATCCAGCCCGCATCGGCGCAAAAGACCTTTTTTCCAGCATATCCATGAAGCTTTTCGCAAGACTTCCGTAAATACTGTCATAATGAAAGCTTTCCGAAGTTTCACCATAGAATTTTTTAAATAGTACATGAGTTCCACTTCCGAAAGCTCCGTTTCTGCGGTTTCATAACACCGGATGGTCGACTTGAAATAATATCGGAAATTCGGTCTGCTGATCCATTCTCTATCTTTATACAAGTCGATCAACTCCTGCAGCTGTTCAATATTTTTTCTATTAACATTCGTGCGGAGCGCGATTGACACCCCCTTTCTTCAATGCCAGATCTACATTTTTCAGAATACGATCAAATGTACCTTGGCCGCCGGTCAGAAACCGTCTGCTGTCATGCGTTTCCTTCGTCCCGTCAATCGTAATCTGCACTGTTTGAAAATTGTAATCCAGTATCAGATCAATATACTCATCCAGGTCATATCCATTGCTGATGCAGGAAATGGGGATTCCCAGCTTTCTGGCATTGCTGCAGATATACTCCACGATCTTCCGATTTGTTCTGAGCAGGGGTTCCCCTCCGAAAAGATAAAGGCTGTCAATTCTTCTTCCTTCATCGATGTATTTTTTCAGCTGTGAAAACACCGAGTCGATGACATCTTCTGACATTTTCCGGCACAGTACTTCAGCGCCCTTATTCTGCAAAGTACGCTCAAAACATTATTCACATCGGAAATTACAGTTATAGGTAGGAAGCATCGTAATGCTGATCCCCTGCGAATTCACACAATTGATGGCCTGAGACAGTTTCCGGATAAATTGAAACTCTTCGTCTTCAGAAAGCTCTGTCACATACCCTCTGTCCTTCAGAACTTTTATGTTTTCCCTGGAAATTTCGTTCAATGATTCCGGATCATCCTCTCCTTTTTTAAGCGCATCCACCGTTTTGCCATTTACGATATCAAAGGAGCCTCTCCCTCCCTGAACAAGCAGCCATCTGTCATCGCCTTTGTTTAATTCTGTATAAATGTTGTATTTACTGGACCGCATTTTCCATCCTCCAAAATACTTCGATCGGTTCCTATAATTTTTTCATCATTATCGTAATATTCATTCAATTATCGGTCAATGAAATTGCCTGTACAGCCGGTATTAAGCCATTGTTATGAAAAAAACGTACTTTCCGCCGTCCTGTAAAATAAAACGCGGATCATGATTCCAATCCACGGATAAATTTGCCTTACAATCAAAAAATTGATTCGCAGGATTCAATTCTCCAAATTACGTAAATTCAATTCTTTAAAAAAAACTCTTTCCCGAACTATGTCGAGAAAGGGTCAGACATTTGGAAAAATATTTTCCGTATTCAATTTCTGCTGTATCTACTGCAGCCTTAAAGATGCAGCACACGGTCCTTAATTTCCGCAGTTCTTCCCTGATTCCAGAACTGCGTTCCGATATATCCGCATGTTCTTCTCGCGACGGACATCTTGTGCTGATCCCGGTTTCCGCATTTCGGGCATTCCCAAACCAGCTTTCCGTTATCATCCGTAACGATCTTTATTTCACCGTCGTACCCGCATACTGAGCAGTAATCGCTCTTCGTATTCAGCTCCGCGTACATAATATTATTATAAATATATTTCATAACAGCCAGAACAGCCGGGATGTTATTCTGCATATTCGGAACTTCCACATAGCTGATCGCGCCGCCAGGAGAAAGACGCTGGAACTCCGCCTCAAAATGAAGCTTCGTAAATGCGTCAATCTTCTCGCGAACGTTCACATGATAGCTGTTCGTAATGTAATTATGATCCGTCACGCCCGGAATTTTTCCAAACCGCTTCTGCAGGCACTTCGCGAATTTATATGTCGTGGATTCAAGCGGCGTTCCGTAAACGGAATAATCGATGTTTTCCGCTTTCTTCCAGGCAGCGCAGGCGTCATTCATATGCTGCATCACATGGAGCGCAAACTCCTTCGACTCCGGATCTGTATGGGAATTTCCCGTCATATAATAAACACATTCGTAGAGACCCGCATATCCAAGAGAAATCGTCGAATATCCGTTAAACAGAAGCGGATCGATCACCTCTCCCGGTTTCAGTCTGGCCAAAGCGCCATGCTGCCACAGAATCGGCGCCGCGTCTGAAAGCGTGCCCATCAGCCGTTCATGCCGGCACTGAAGCGCTCTGTGACAAAGCTCAAGACGATCGTCAAAAATCTTCCAGAATTTCTCCTCGTCTTTCCCGGAGCTTAACGCGACATCCACCAGATTGATCGTAACGACGCCCTGG
>JAQXNW010000120.1 GCA_029098205.1 Eubacteriales bacterium
ATGGCAACCATCTTGTTCGGTGTTCCAGAGAAGGAAGCTATGATGGATGGTCAGATGCCTATGATGGTGCTGACTAATGCAGAGCAGGTCTATGGAGTATCCGCCCTGTTTTACCCGGATCAGCTTGGAGAAATGACAGACAAGCTGGGTGGAAACTTTTTCATCCTTCCTTCTTCCGTGCATGAGATTATTGCCATCCCGGACGACGGAAGCATGGAGGTAAAGGATCTGGAGCAGATGGTGATGGAAATCAATGCGTCCTAGGTAGAACCTAAGGACCAGCTTTCTGACCATGTCTATCACTTTGATGCATGGGAGAGAAAGTTTGAGCTTGCGACTGACTATGAAGCTCGCATGAATCAGAAGAAACAGGCCAAAGGCAAGGGTTCTATCCTTCGCAAGCTGGATGAGAAGAAACATGAGGCCGGAAGAAATGCAGCCACGAAGCATCACCAGAAGGCAAAGACTGCTGATGTAGCACTTTAAGGAGGTAGTGGATATGAAGAATACAGAGGAAATGAAGGATATGAATATCAGAAGACTGGTTGTTTATGAGGCACTGCTTGCGGAGAAGGGAGTATGTACCCCGGCAGAGAAGGCGGGGAAGAGCAGCGTATTAACTCCGGCAAAAGTGAGGTGACAGCATGTGAAGCTGAGCAGAGTGGAGCAGGAGACGATTATCTCCTTCAACGAAGAGGAACAGACTGCTGATGTCTATACGCACAACCGGAAAATGAAACATCGTCTCAGAGATATTGCTGAAGCATTTCCGGAGGAGTGGGAACAGGTTCAGAAGAATGACTATGGAGGCGAGACCTACCAGATCAGTAAATCTCTGGTACAGATCAGAAAGCCATACACCAGTGAAAGACGAAAGAAGCTGAAACAGCAGGCACTGGAATCCGGCAGACGTCCTCCTGACCGTCTCAAAAAGGAGTCGTGACTCCTGAATAAAGCAGCAAATAAGGGTAAGGAGATAAGTCATAGGGCTTGTCTCCTTGTTCTTTTTTTAAGGAGTAAATTGAGTGAAAGGAGCAAAACATTTGGCGGAAAGCAAACGATATGACAGGGTTAAAGAGATTACAGATCAACTGGAACAGGGGATCTAGGATCTGTTTGAGTCTGACCGTTATAAGACTTGGCTGACAACCATGAGTCGTTTTCATGATTACAGCCTGAACAATACCCTGCTGATTGCCTTTCAGAAACCGGATGCCACACTGGTTGCCGGTTATACCACCTGGAAAAATCAGTTCGGCAGGCAGGTACAGAAAGGGCAGAAAGCAATCAGGATTCTTGCCCCAACCCAATATAAACAGAAGATTGAACGGGAAAAACTGGATCCGATTACCCATCTTCCCATGAAAGATAAGGATGGAAAGCCGGTTACGGAGACACAGGAAGTGCTGCGTCCGGCTTTTAAGGTAGTGAGCGTTTTCGATGTCAGCCAGACAGAGGGAAGAGAAATTCCGACGCTTGGCGTAGATGAACTGTCAGGTGAGGTCAGGGATTTCTTTGAAGCACTGAAAAGGGTATGCCCGGTTCCGATTGAATTGACGGAGATCGAGGGTGGCGCAAAGGGCTATTTTCATCTTCAGGAAAACAGGATCGCCATCCAGAAAGATATGAGCCAGCTGCAGACGGCAAAGACTGCTGTTCATGAGATGGCCCACCAGAAACTTCATTCCTAAAACCGGATGGGAAAGAGAAGGAAGAGAGCAAGCTGACCAGAAATGCCAAAGAGGTTGAGGCAGAATCAGTAGCCTTTACTGTATGTCAGAGGTTCGGTCTGGATACTTCGGATTACAGCTTTGCCTATATTGCAGGCTGGTCCCATGGCAAGAAGACGCCGGAACTGAAGGCTTCTCTGAAAACCATCCGGCAGGCTTCTGCCGAGATGATCGATGCTATTGAAGAACAGATGCAGATCCTGCATAAGGAGCGGAATGCCGAGAAAGAACAGATTGAAGTGAAAAATAACCCTTCCAGGGAAGGCCTTGAGGATACTGCACAGAAGCTGGCAGCGGAACTTGATTCCTTTGCATATGAGTTTGATCCTTACGGTTACGGGGATGAAGTGGAAGACAGGTCAGTGGCTGTTGATGATCTGAAAAATCAGCTGCTGGCCGGAGATTCACATGTGCAGGGAGTGAAAGATTACCTTCGGGAAGTAGCTGAAGAAGGTGGTGAGTACGCCGGACAGGCAAGTGCTCTTCTTGCTGAGATCAATGAATTTGAACTCACATCTCAGAATATGGAGGTGGAGCAGACCCTGCAGAATCCGGCAGCAGATGCACAGATTACCTTCTATGTAGCTGAATGCATGGAGTTTCCTAACCTTGGCGAACTGCACGAGAATCTGACTCTGCAGGAGGCCTTTGCCATTTATGACAGAATCCCTGCAAAGCGGATGAACGGCATTAAGGGGATCGGCTTTGAATTGAAGGACGGCAGTATCTATGATGGTCAGTTCCCGCTAATGGAAACCGGAAGGCTGGCTACAGATGCCATTGACCTTGTAGAGCATTACCGCGAAAGTCCGCTGGTGCAGCAGGCAGTATCAGACTGCAGAGATCTTCTGGAGCAGAAGGGAACAGAATACGGTATTAGATGCTTCAGATGGAGTCAGAACACCTACTGCGAAGAAGCAGACAAGGAAGTCTGTACTGGCGGACCTGCATGAGAAGCAGAGTCGTGTAAATGGAGTAAAAGCACATTCAGAGCAGGGCAGGACCCGCAGGAAGGAGATGGAGCAGGCATGAAATTAAATGAAGAACAGAGAAACCTTATCAGTGCACTGGAACATGGAAGCCGAAAGGAGGCAGTAAAGGATCTTCTGCATATCATTCCACATCTGGACGATGAGGACATGAAGGAAATCTGTGCAGCGACACTGGAGCGATTGGATCAGATGTCAGATGAGGAGTTTGAATCTCTTGATCTGACAATTCCGGAGGAGGATGAAGATGAGTGACAAACAGAGTATCAGGTTTTATTTCTTTCAGTTAAAGGATGATATCGAACATGCCAGGGATCTGTTATTTATGAATTCTGCATATCTGAGACAGCAGCATCTGGCAGTGGATGGAAATAATTACAAGCCGGTCTATCAGGGAGATATGAATGGAGAAGGGCAGAGCACTGCAGAGATTCTGGATAGTATCTATGAGCGGTTCAACCTGCATCATCCGGATGACTTCAGGGGACATTCTCTGAGTGTCAGTGACATTGTGGTCCTTAGGGAAGACGGCAGGGATCAGGCTTACTTTGTGGATTCTTACGGATTCATGGAAGTGCCGGAATTCTTCGCAGCAAATCCTCTGGAAAAGTTGGAAGAACTTCTGGAGGATGATTACGGAATGATTGATGGCCTGATCAATAATGGAGACCGTGACAGGGAAGAGAAAACAGAGAAGACATCCCTGCTGGAAAAGCTTCAGTCAAAGAAGGATGAAGTGGAGCAGATGCAGAAACAGACAGTCAGGGAGAACACGGATAAGATGCCGGTGCTGAAGCCGGATGAAAGAACACGCGAATAAAAAAGACACCCGGAGAGGTATCTGATCATAGTGATCGGATGCTTCTCCGGGCATTTTTTAGTTCTCGTCACGGTTGGATGCAATCCATTTAACTTCGTAAAGTAGGTGGAGTAACAAATCAATGACAAGAATTGATTTTAGTGAAATTTCTTTCGTTCCGTAATCTTGCTGTATACCGTGGCAAATTTTATTGCGAAGAGGGTTATGTGCCCCCAATTCTTTATAATTATCGTCGCTGGTTAGAGTGATATTCCATAGATATGATGAAACTGCATCCCAATATAAAATACCGCTTTCAGGAAGTGTTATGAGCTGCAATAATTCATGTTTTTCGCTTTTATGATTTCTCTTTAGCTGTTTCTTGTGCGCTGATAAATCAATATTGTAGTAATTACAGATTGCGGCTACATCAGTATCCGAGATGGCTATTCCAGCATCTTTAGCATAGAAATAAGTGCTAGAAATGATACCATTCACTTCGCACATCAAGAGAGATGTAGAGGCAAAATAGTTTCCCTGTTTATGCGAGTCTAAAGCCTGTCGGAGCATTTCAAGGAGATTTTTGTCATCTGTGATTTGACTCCAAGTGTCAAAAAAATCATCTAAACGAGAAGAGTCATAGTAATTGCAGACAAGCTCAGCAATATCGTCTAAAGGATAATCCTTAGTATAAGGCTCACACAAGTTCTCTAGTTGAGTACGTAGCGAGTCATCATCCTCCAGGAAAAGTGGCCATTTTATTTCCCTTAGGAGATGAAGATACTTGATATTACCAAGATTCTTGATAAGTGATTCTGGTATCTCAATGTTAGGTAGGAGTGCAGCTATGCTACTTGAGAGTCGCTGCATCATTAGTGAACTAAAAACTTCTGTATTAAAGGAATAGTTTTTTAAGACATTATTTAATGGCGACAGATCAATTTGTAGCCCCTTAATCACAGTCTGGCTAACAGAAATATCGGTTATTGAGGCGTCAGAGGTACTGTCCATTCCTGATGCCCGTACTAGAAAATCTATTTTCTTAATTGAGGAAATAGAAATATATTCAGGGAAGGCCTGATCAAACGCAGATACATATTCGTCCCATGTGTCACGTAGGTGAAGTTCAGAGTACCAAGCAACGATTTCTTTGTATTTTTCAATGGTCTTGGCAAGTTTCTTTTCTTTTGAACCATACGCAGGAGAAATCCCTAGCTGTTTTAAGACTAAACTATCCCAGATGGGCATGTCTGGATTGATGCTGGCAAGCATTTTACTGGAGAAGGATGCTTCCACATTGCCAGTCTTATTGAAAAGCTCACGTAGGATATATTCAAATGTCACATCATTTTTTGTTTTGAGTTCTTCAAACAGATCATAATAGGCTTTTCTCCAATCAGCATCGCGTCGGATTTTATAGAAAAAATTGAATTCTCGTTGGAAATCTTCATCAGCAGAAATATCTGTAGTTTGAATCTTACCGATTAGATTGTAGTAGTGCTCAATATCGGAAGAACGCTTGTGGAGATTTTCTATTGCGGATTGCAAATGCATGTTAATCACCTCTTTTCAGGTATTGCGCTGTAAGGCGTCTCACTTCATCCTGCATCTTGTGAACGACTGTATCCGGTACACCTTCGCCCAGAGACATGATCCAGCCTAGGAACTGATTGCTCGGGATTACATTGACGTGAACGCTGAAGGTGTTTTCATCTTTAGGAATCAGAGTTACGTCCTTGCCGAAACGGTCAATGATAATACCGGCTTTGTCGTTGCTGCATTCCAGAGTGACGCAGGTTTCTTCTCCGCCGAACATTCCGAATACGGCCTTGGAATATTTAGCCATATCAAAGTTCTTAAATGCTTCCTGTCCTTCGCGCCTGACCTCACTGATATTCAGGTCTTTCATTTTATCAACCCGATAATGCCTGATATCATCTACAGCAGGATCATAGGCAATCAGATAGTAGTATTCATCATCCCACATCAGACACCAGGGGCTGACCTGGTACAGGGCACCATCATGGCGCAGAACCTGATTGCCCTTGATATCCCATTGGAAATAGTGGAAGGTGATCTGCTTACTTTCCGCAATAGCAGAGTAAATGGTATCCACGTTGTTGTAGACCAGTTTGTTCGGTGTCTTGATTCTTCCGGAAATAACAACCTGCCTCTGCAGCTGCTTTGCCTCATAGGTGCTGACCAGGTTTTCCAGCTTCTTGATCAGCTCAGGGCTTGAGGTCAACATCAACGAATAAGAGTAGACTTGCTTATGGGAATTGCTCCCGGAGCAGCCTGCTCTCTCTTTTTATCTTTTATGACATCCAATCAGAACACTACATCCAATCACGAGTCACAACCTATCAAATATCTAATTACGAGTCTCGACCCTATAAAACAGCCCGTTCGATAAGTTCCCCCAGAGAGTTTTTCTTAGTTGAAGCATCCTTTTGCAAAAAGGTCAGGTGTGCAGGAATGGCTTAAAATAAGGCTTTTCTCACCCCTTAGTCCCTGACCCGTGACATCAATGCCACAGTCTCCACATGCTTTGTCATTGGGAAATCATCATATGGCTTTAGATAAGAAACCTCATATCCCAGCATCTTAAAGCCGCGTAAGTCCCGCGCGAGCGTCTTCGGATTGCAGCTGATATACAGGATCTCCGGCACATGGTAAGAGGAGATTTTGGATATCGCATCTCCGGATATTCCGGCGCGAGGCGGGTCACAGACTATGATGTCGGCCTGATCTTGCCTGGAGCTCAGAACTTCAAATACATCGCCGCAGACAAATTCGCAATTTGTAATCTGATTCAGCGCAGCGTTTCTTTTCGCGGCATCCACACTGTCCTGGACAATTTCGATTCCGAGGACCGAATCCGCGCTTTCGGCCATAATCTGGCTGATGGTTCCTGTCCCGCAGTAAAGATCAAATACTTTTTTCCCGCTGAAATCCGGAATCAGGTGGACGGCTTCCTGATACATCCGCTCGACGGCTACCACATTTGTCTGAAAGAAAGAAAAAAGATTTACCTCAAACGTAAGCCCTGAGATTTTTTCGCGGTAGTATCCGCGGCCGTAGAGATTTTCCCATCGGTCACAGTAAACCGCGTCGGCGAATCGATCGTTATAGGTATGGGAAATCCCGACGATGGTATTTGAGAGTGACAAAGACAGCAAGCCGTCTTTCCATTCTTTGTCGTCGAAAACTCCGTCACTGGAGGTAACGATGCTTACGAGCAGCTCTTTCGTTCGTACACCGCAGCGGATCAGAAGATTCCGAAGAAGGCCCGTATGCCGTTTTTTATGGTATTTCGCATATCCTTTCTCTACGCAGAAACCCAGCGTATAAGAAAGAATGCGGTTAAAATCCGGATCCGTCAGCTGACAGTGATCGACAGTTTCAATCGACATAAAATTTTTTCTTCTATGCATTCCGAGCGTGAGGGGACCGCCCTTCATAAGATCTCCGAATGTATATTCCATCTTATTTCTGTACTGAAAACGCGCTTCCGCTGGGCAGCCTTCAATCGGTTCGACTTTCTCCGGATGAATGTTTTCTTCCTGTAACAATGCAAAGACTTGATTTTCCTTCTGTTTAAGCTGCTCCACATAAGGGATTCCCTGATATACGCAGCCGCCGCAGAATTCACTGTGAGGACAAAGTCTGCCTGTAAAATCTTCCATAAAACATGTCTCCTCTAGGGGTGTTTTCTCCCGCAATTTTTTTGTCGGCCGAAGATCAGTATTCCGGGTCGCCATAATAGTTTTCGTAAAAATCTTTTTTATATTCCGTGAATCGATCTTCTTCGATCGCCTGCCGCATTCCTGCCATCATATGGATCAGGAAATGAAGGTTGTGTTCACTCAGAAGCATGGCTGCCATCATCTCGCCGGCCTTGAACTGATGGCGAATGTATGCCCTGGAGAAATGACGGCATGTATAGCAGCTGCAGGAATCATCCAGAGGACGGAAATCTTCTTCGAATTTTTTGTTCTTTATATTGATTCTGCCGTGAGAGGTCATCGCGAGTCCATGCCGTGCAATTCGCGTCGGTTCCACGCAGTCAAACATATCGATGCCGCGTTCTGCGCCTTCAAACAGGTAGTCGGGGGTGCCGACGCCCATCAGGTAACGGGGTTTTTCTTCCGGAAGAAGATAAGCGGAACGATCCAGAATATCCAGCATCAGTTCTTTCGGCTCGCCAACGCTGAGTCCGCCGATCGAATATCCCTGAAGATCAATATCAACGATCCGCTCTGCGCTTTCTTTTCGAAGATCCGGATACATGCCTCCCTGCATAATCCCGAAAAGAGCCTGCTGTTCGGGATTTTTATGAGATTTTTCACAGCGGATGAGCCAGCGGCAGGTTCTCCGCATAGATTCTTCGATATAAGACCGGTCCGCGGGATAGGGCGCGCATTCATCGAACGCCATCATGATATCGGATCCAAGTGCGTTTTGGATTTCAATCGCTTTCTCAGGAGAAAGAAATTGCCGGGACCCATCGATATGGCTTCGAAAAGCTACCCCTTCTTCTGTGATCTTTCTGAGTTTCCCTAATGAGAAAACCTGAAAGCCTCCGCTGTCTGTAAGAATCGCCCGATTCCAGTTCATGTATTTATGAAGTCCACCGGCTTTACGGATTATCTCATGACCCGGTCTTAGAAAAAGATGGTATGTGTTCGATAGAATGATCTCAGCGCCCATGTCCGCGACTTGCTCCGGGCGCATCGCCTTCACCGCTGCCTGGGTGCCGACCGGCATAAAAACAGGGGTTTGGATGTCTCCATGCGGCGTATGAACAACGCCTCTTCGGGCTCCGGTTTTCGAATCATTGTGTATTAGTTCATAAGTTACCGCTAGTTTTGCCATAAATTCTCCCTTTGTGAAAAGTATTTCGGATAAACAGTGATGTGAACCCGAAGCTGCGGAACCTTCCGCTGATTTTAATATCTTTTAGTATATAACCATTATATTATAGCAAAGAATGTGAAGCGGGTCATGATTCATATGCGTATTCATGGTATGATAAATATCAAGAGTTGAATTTAGGAGGGAATATGGAAAGAGAACGTTTTGGATCCAGGCTTGGATTTGTTCTTGTCAGCGCTGGATGCGCGATCGGTGTGGGAAATGTCTGGAGATTTCCGTATGTTGCCGGGCAGAATGGGGGAGGTGTTTTTGTCTTTTTTTATATTTTGTCGCTGATCTTTTTCGGAATTCCGATTCTATCCATGGAGCTTGCCATCGGCAGGGGCACCGGAAAAAGCCTGGTGAAGGCGTACTATGCCATTGAAAAACCAGGGCAGAAATGGCATATCCACGGATGGGTCGGATTTTTCGGCTGTTTCCTGCTGATGATGTATTATACAACCGTAGCAGGTTGGATCTTATATTATTTTTTCCGCTTTCTTATGGGCGGATTTACAAAAGGCATGAGCGGAAAAGATGTTGAAGCTGTATTTACAAACCTTTTGTTGAATCCCGGATCGATGATGCTTTGGATGGGCATTACGGTTTTTCTCGGGTTTGGAATCATCAGCTTCGGCCTTCAGAATGGACTGGAACGGTCGACAAAATGGATGATGACGTTATTGTTTCTTCTGATCATTCTTCTGGCGGTGCGCGGGCTGCTTCTGCCTGGGGCGAAAGAGGGGCTTCGGTTTTATTTATATCCGGATTTCGCGAAAGCGAGAAAAATCGGAATCTGGAAAGTAATCACAGCCGCGATGAGCCAGTCTTTTTTTACACTTGGACTTGGCGTTGGATCCATGGAGATCTTCGGGAGCTATATGGATCGAAAACATACTTTGATCTCTGAATCGGTTATGATTACCGCTTTGGATACAGTGGTCGCGGTTCTGGCGGGGCTTGTGATTTTCCCTGCCTGCTATTCCTATGGAGTGAAACCGGCTTCAGGGCCGCCGCTTCTTTTTATGACGCTCCCAAATGTATTTCTCGGAATGAAAGGCGGAAGAATCTGGGGATCTCTTTTCTTCCTGTTTATGACATTCGCGAGCTTTTCTACCGTTATGGCGGTATTTGAGAATTTAATCGCAAATTCGATGGATTTGTTTGGATGGACGAGAAAGAAGGCGGCCGGACTGGGGGCGATTATAATGTTCTTTGCAAGTCTGCCCTGTCTCCTTGGGTACAATGTGTGGAGCGGCATTTCTGTTTCCGGGAAAAATATTCTGGATCTTGAAGATTTCCTGCTCAGCAATATCCTTCTTCCGGTCGGAACGCTTACGATTGTACTCTTCTGCGTAACAAAGGCAGGGTGGGGATTTGAAAATTATTTGTCGAACGTTAATGAAGGAAATGGAATCAAGCTGTCCCGAAATATGCGTCATTACCTCGGAATATGCATTCCTCTTATGATCATAATAATATTTGTTCAGGGGTTGATCGGATAAATCGGACGATTCATCTTTCTTTTTTCCCAATTCTGAAAATGGATGGTTAGGGCTTTTAAGTAGGGCGGGAAGCGGATTCACACCATCAGAGAGATGGCGAAGATAAAACTAGCAGCACCGTCCGCCGCAAGCGGAGCTGCCGCCCAGTAATATGCTTTCAGAGGTTCCATTTTATAATAAAGAACATAAAGAATGAGATTGAAGAAAAGCGCAGCGAGAATCAGAAACAGCAGAAAGATACTCTTGTTTTTCCCTGAAAAGCCGCACCCGAGAAGGCGGCTCAGCGTTTGAAGTTCCAGGATCGTCCAACCGATGATTAAAAACAGCTCCGTTGTAAGCGGTCTGTGAGCAATAAAATATGTGAGAATGCCGAAAATCAGATATCCGAAAATCCCGATCGAAAGAAGAACAGGACCCGAAACAGGGGCGCTGCTGGCATTCGGCGTCAGTTTGATCCCATGAACAAGAGAAATGACCCCGAGAATTCCGAAAAGCGTTGTGAATAAAAGAAGAATGCCAGAAGCCCCCTCTGTCCAGCGGTGCACGGTATTCGGACGGAAAACCCTGAGCCACCAGGGAATATAGATGGCGCAGCAGGCAGTGATAAAAATTTCACCGTAAAAGATAAACTTTATATACGGAAGTGCGGATTTCATATACTTCTCCTTTATCATCGTGAGTATTATTTCCCTCTTCAGTATAGCATGATGTAAAAATAATGCGACATGATCCTCATGCGTTGAATCCTTACCATGAAAAAAGATTCTGAAATATCGGGTTGGCAGGATGCGTTAGATATATTAAACTTTGATTTGCGGTGATAAACCGCCTTTATTTTTTCACTAATGATTAGATATATCTAATTGTAATTCATTTTTCAGGAGGAATTAAAATGAAAACAGCAGTCGTATATTGGAGCGGAACCGGAAATACTGAACAGATGGCGAAGGCGGTTGCAGAAGGTGCAAAAAATGCGGGAGCGGATGTAGCGGTGATTCAGGCGAAGGATTTTACAAAAGATCAGGTTGCGGATTATGACAGTATCGCATTCGGCTGCCCGGCTATGGGAGCGGAAGTTCTGGAAGAGGAAGAATTTGATCCGATGTTCACTTCCGTTGAAAGCTCTCTTTCATCCAAGAAAGTGGCTCTTTTCGGTTCTTACGGCTGGGGCGGCGGAGAATGGATGAGCTCTTGGGAAGAGCGCTGCGATGAAGACGGGATCAGCCTGGCTGCGGACAGTGTGATCTGCAACGACGCACCGGATGATGATGCAATTGAAAAGTGCAAGGAACTTGGAGCCGCGCTCGCGTAGTTTGATGTAAGCAGGATTCTGTCAGGATCCTCGGGGTCATGGTGTGAAAATATAGTCCATTCCTTGAATATTCTGCCCTTGAAGGAGGATGAGTATGTCGGACGAAACACTTATACTTCACTGTTCGCCTGTATTGGCGGGACTGAAAACAGCGAATTTTTTTTCGGAGCGCGTCTCCTGCCGGAGAAAATTTTTGTCTGAATTATCCCATTTTAATAAAATCCTGACTAAAAAAATGGTACGGGCGCTTCCGATTAAATTCTGCGGGGACTGGGCACTGGTATATGTTTACCGGCCGGAATCGCTTCGAAAAGATCTTTCGGATCTAAGGAGTCAGAGTCTGCTCAAAAGCTTGGGCTATGATCTGAATGCTTTCTCCATGCAGGTAAGTTTGCCCGAGAGAAAAAATCCGGAAATCGTGCTTCTTCGCGAACTCAGCCTGAGGCTGAAAAACAGCCATGAATTTCCGCATGAAATCGGTCTGTTTTTAGGATATCCGCCGGAAGACGTAAAAGGATTTATTGAAAACGGCGGACAGAACTGCAAATGCTGCGGGTATTGGAAAGTATACGGGGATGCCGCACAGGCGGAAGAAAAATTCCGCAGTTACCGAAGCTGCACGTATACGTATCTCCATCTGTTCCATATCGGAATGCCGCTGGAAGAACTTTTGAACTCTACTGTAAAATCAAACGGAAGTCTTATTGCTTCATGAATCCGATTACCAGATCTCGGATTCAGGTGGACAGCAAATGTACAGCAGAAGAATTTTCTGATATGAGAATGCAGAACCCTCATAGGCGCTTTAATAATAAGGTGGCCATGAGGGTTTTTATGTGAAGGAATGCGATTTCAGCCTGAGGAAGTATTCTATTGCCGGATACCGGAATTTTTGCGAGTTCGGAATATAATTAAATAATTTTATGAAAAATCTTTATCTATTTTGAACGTTTTTCAGGTTTTGTAGAAGCAATTAAAAAATGAGCGTGATAAAATTTACTTGTATATATATTCTCATGTATAAGTAACAGCAGAGCGGAGAGAAAGAATATGGAAGAGAAAAATATAGCAATCGGTTTTGTCACTGGGCGGAAGAGTTTTCGAAATGTTTTGAAAACCTATGCTTATCATTGGAAAGGATTAATCCATGAATATCCGCTTCGGGTTCATCTTATCGCGGCCTATGATTTGAATTATCAGCATACGAATATTTCGGACTATGTACATATCCAGAAAGACGTGCGGGATATTTTTCAATCCGTTACGTTTCTTGGTCCGAATGATATAGAGCAGATGAAAAAGAATACGGCGGCTCAATTAACCAGAAGCGAAGCGGATCTGCTGTTTGAAAATGGGTATGCCGGAAAAAGAAATGCGGTGCTTTACAAGGCGATTCAAAATCATATGGACGCGCTCGTATTTCTGGATGACGATGAATATCCTCTGGCTGTGACAAATCGGCATGGAACGGCTCTCTGGAGCGGTCAGAATGTCTTTGTCGAACATTTGAAAAACCTGGAGACGAACGACATCACAAACGGATATCACTGCGGATACATTTCGCCGATTCCGATTATTCCTTACAGTGATGATTTCACGAAGGAGGATTTTCGTGTTTTCATCAATTCGTTGCAGAACGATGCGCTTCACTGGGAGACGATCCGAAAACTGAACCGGACGGGTGGGGTGACGTATGCGGAGATAAATGTGCTGCGAAATCCGAAGGTATTCGGTCTTGCAGAAAACAAATCGGATAAACTCCCTATTACAGGTTCCAATTTAGGGATAAATCTTACAAACCCTTTGCGTACGGTTCCGTTTTTTAACCCGAAGGGCGCTCGGGGAGAAGATATGTTTTTCGGGTTTGCGCTTAAAGGTAAAAATGTTGTTCGAATTCCCGCATATACATTCCATGATGGTTTTCAAATGTATCCATGGCTCCTGAATGGTGTGCTTCCGATTCATCTCAAAGAAATTCATTTGTCGGATCCAGGAGTCGGCGAACGGTTTTATAAGGCCTGCATCGGCTGGTTCCGATACAAGCCGTTATACTTGTTACTGACAGATTCTTCTCATTATCAGGAAGAAGCAGAAAAAATCCGAACGATACTTGGTCATCTGACTCCGAAAATGGAAAACTATTTCCATCTTCCATTCACGCAGCTTGTTCGTGAATTTACAAGATATTCGCATCGAGTGGAAAAAGACGCGGAACGATACGAAGAAACCCAGGAAGTTTGGCAGAAATTAATGCAGATCGGCTGAAACAGGTTGCAGTGCAGGCTACAGCGATAAAATCAGCGAACCAAGGGCATGAACCAAAAATGCAGCAATCCAGGCAATGATGCACTGAAAGAAGACGGTAAAGACTGCCGTCTTCGCTTTCATTTCCTTCCCGATCGATGTTATGGCCGCGACGCAGGGCGTATAAAGCAGGCAGAAGACCAGAAGGCAGAACGCGGAGAATGGCTGGAGCGTGTGCTGCAATGCGGCGGTGCTTCCGAATAAAATGTGCAGTGTTGAAACAACGCTTTCTTTTGCCATAAATCCGGAGATTAAGGAAACGGAAATCCGCCAGTCAGAAAATCCCAATGGCTTGAAAATCGGTGTGATCCAGCCGGCCGCAATCGCAAGGATACTGTCTTTGGAGTCTGTAACCATGGTAAATCTCGGACTGAAATTCTGTAAAAACCAGATAGCAATCGTTGCTATGAAAATGACGGTAAAAGCTTTTGTGATAAATTCCTTGGACTTTTCCCACAGCAGCTGCAGAACGCTTTTTGGACTGGGCATTCTGTAATTCGGAAGTTCCATCACGAAAGGAACGGCCTCTCCCTTGAAAACGGAATTTTTTGTGAGCAGTGCGACAAGTATGCCGGTAAAAATTCCAATTAAATAAATTGTGATCATTATTAATCCGCCGTGACCAGGGAAAAACGCGGCTGTAAAAAAGGCATACATTGGAACTTTCGCAGAGCAGCTCATAAAAGGGATCAGCAGAATCGTCATTCTTCGGTCGCGTTCTGACGGAAGCGTACGGCTGGCCATAACGGCGGGCACAGAGCATCCGAATCCGATCAGCATCGGAACCATACTTCTTCCGGAGAGTCCGATTTTCCGAAGAAGTTTATCCATTACAAAAGCCACTCTGGCCATATATCCAGTATCTTCCAGCAGTGAAAGAAAGAAGAACAAGACGACTATAATCGGGAGAAAGCTGAGTACAGAACCGACTCCATTGAATATGCCATCTGTAATCAGCGACTGAATAACGGGACTTACCCCGATGGCCTGCATTCCATGTGCAGTAATGTCTGAGAGTATATTTATCCCAGCTGCCATCAGATCCTGCAGCCATGCTCCGATCACATTAAATGTCAGCCAGAATATGAGCCCCATGATAGCGATAAACATAGGAATCGCAGTATATTTTCCGGTGAGGATTCTGTCAATTTTACGGCTGCGAGCCTGTTCTCGGCTCTCTTTTTTGGGCTTTATGACCGTTTTTCGAACCACATCCTGAATAAAAGAAAACCGCATATCCGCTATGGCAGCGGCATGGTCGAGACCGCTCTCTTTTTCCATCTGCTTCGTGATATGACTGAGCATTTCTTTTTCATTCTGATCCAATCCTAAAGCGGAAATAACCATATCATCTCCCTCTAGAAGCTTTGTGGCCGCGAATCGGATCGGAATTCCCGCCCGCTCGGTATGATCCTGAATCAAGGCCATGACACCGTGAATAGCACGATGCACAGCTCCGCCTCGGTTGTTTTTATTGCAGAAATCCAGCCGTTTTGGACGTTCGACATATTTTGCCACATGGATTGCGTGATCAATGAGCTCCTCAACACCTTGGTTTTTCGATGCAGAGATAGGAATAACCGGAACTCCTAAGGCCATCTCCATCTGATTTACGAGAACGGATCCGCCGTTCCCCTGTACCTCGTCCATCATATTCAGTGCGATAACCATGGGAATATCCAGTTCAAGAAGCTGAAGAGTAAGATACAAATTCCGCTCAATGTTGGTAGCATCAACAATATTTATGATGCCGCGCGGTTTTTCGTTCAGGATATACTGCCGCGATACAATTTCCTCGCTGCTGTACGGGGACATGGAATAAATTCCAGGGAGATCGGTAACTTCCGTATCTTTATGCCCGCGGATGACGCCGGTTTTCCGGTCAACGGTGACGCCGGGAAAATTTCCGACATGCTGGTTTGCACCGGTAAGCTGATTGAACAAAGTTGTTTTTCCAGAATTCTGATTGCCGGCGAGAGCAAATGTGAGAATTGTTCCCTTCGGAAGAGGATGTTCGGTTTTTCGGTCATGGAATTTGCCGCCTTCACCGAGTCCGGGATGTTCTTCGGTATGAAATTCTGATATAGGAAGGGGTTCTTCAGAATCCGGAGCGGCCGTTTCTTCAGTTTGCTCAGAAAGCTCTGCATCCGTCAGAATTTCAACGTCAATTTTCACAGCTTCTTCCAGCCGAAGTGTCAGTGTGTAATCGTGAATTCTTACTTCCATAGGATCGCCCATCGGCGCGAGTTTTACAAATGTAACAACCGCGCCTGGAATCAATCCCATATCCAGCAAGTGGTGCCGAAGCGCGCCGTCTCCTCCAATACGAAGAATGCGGGCGCTCTGTCCAACTGTCAGTTCCCGTAAAGTATTCATATTCAATTATTGCCCTTTCTATTGTTCTTTCGAAGAAAAGGGTGAAGGTATACTTTGTCCTCATCTTCTGATCTTTTCGAAATATCTGCTATAATAGTATCATAAAATATAAAAAAACGGGGGAGTCCGCGAGAAGAATACATAAACGATTCAATGTATAAATAGAAGGGAGCTGAGAGCGTGCGTATTGCTGTGATTACAGGAGCGTCGTCTGGTCTGGGAAAGCTGTTCGCGAAAGAAATAGTCCGTACGGAAAAAGATATTGATGGATTCTGGCTTATTGCCCGAAGAGAGGAAAAACTGCAGGAAACAGCGGATTCTCTTCCTCTTCCGTCCAGAATATTCCCACTGGATCTTACCGATCTGTCTTCGTTTAATATAATAAAGAATGCACTTCGGGAGAGTGATGTTGAAGTCGGTATTCTCATTAATGCGGCCGGCTTTGGAAAAATTGGGAATTATCAGAGAGTAAGCAGGGAAGACAGCGACCGCATGATCGATTTGAACTGCCGTGCGGCGGTGGATATGACGATGCTCTGTCTTCCTTATATGCGGAGAGGGGACCGGGTGATGGAAATCTGCTCCACGGCGGCCTTTCAGCCATTTCCGTATTTGAATATATATGCGGCGACAAAGTCTTTTCTTTATAATTACTCACGGGCTCTTCGCTGGGAATTAAGACCGCGTGGAATTACTGTAACCGCAGTCTGCCCATATTGGATGAAAGATACGGAATTTATTCCTTTTGCCCAGAAAAATGACGCCTGTCAAAGTACGAAGGATGCAATCCGCGGATATCCTTTGTCTCAGAAGTCTGTAGCGGTCGTCCGCCGTGCGCTTCGGGACAGCCGCATCGGGCTTGCCGTTTCCACACCTGGAATCGTACCGACTGTACATAGAATTTCCGCGAAGGTAATCCCGAGAAGCCTTATGATGTGGATCTGGGAAGGACTCCGAAGACTATGATATTAGTGTATTGTATTTAATAACATTAAAACATAGTAAAAATTTTATTGACACACAACAAAAAAATGCCTATAATTCGAAGCATAGAACAAAGGCGTTCTGAGATGCAGTAAGCGTTTCAGAACGTATTTTGTTTTCAGGAAGCTTTTTATACCTCCGGCTTCTGTTTTCGCAGCAAAGGAGCTGTTTCCGGATCAGGATACAGCGCCCTTGCTTTTTTTGCGAAGATTAATTAATGATTTCAGGAAAATGGAAAGAAGGTCGGGAAACATGAAATTCAGTATGACAACCGTATCATGGGTGCTGATATGCGCAGCGCTTGTTTATTTGATGCAGGCAGGGTTCGCATTATGCGAAGCGGGTTTGACCAGAGCAAAGAATACGGGAAATATTTTGATGAAAAATATGATGGATTTCTGCATCGGCACACCATGCTTCTGGCTTGTCGGATTCGGTATCATGTTTGGAGGAACCGGCGCATTTATAGGAAGCTTTGACCCGATGATCCGAGGTACGTACACAGCGGCTAACAGTGTAGTTCCTCAGAATATTCCGCTTTGGGCGTATGTAATATTTCAGACAGTGTTCTGCGCGACGTCCGCAACGATCGTATCCGGATCCATGGCGGAGCGGACAAATTTTAAGGCATACTGCATTTATTCCGCAGCGATTTCACTGATTGTATATCCGATCAGCGGACATTGGATCTGGGGCGGCGGCTGGCTTTCTAATCTTGGATTTCATGATTTTGCAGGGTCAACATGCGTACATATGGTCGGCGGTCTTATCGCCTGCCTCGGCGCTGCACTGCTTGGACCGCGGATCGGGAAATACGATAAGGACGGTCACGCGAAAGCAATTCCGGGACATAACCTGCTTGCCATGACGCTCGGAGTTTTTATTCTCTGGTTCTGCTGGTTCGGATTTAACGGCGGTTCCACCGTTGCGATGGATTCGGATGCAGCTGCTGAAACAGCCTCCCTTGTGTTTGTAAATACGAACCTCGCGGCAGCAGTGGCTACCGTTGTTGCCATGATTTTTACATGGATTCGATATGGGAAACCGGATGTATCGATGACAATGAACGCAGCTCTTGCCGGTCTGGTTGCAATTACAGCTCCCTGTGACTGCGTTTCGACATTCGGTGCCTTTATCATTGGATTTGTAGCGGGCATTATTGTTGTACTCAGCGTGGAATTCTTTGACAATATCGCGAAGATCGATGATCCGGTCGGCGCTGTTTCCGTACACATGGTAAACGGAATCTGGGGAACGATCGCGGTCGGTCTTTTCTCCACCGGAGCAGATGGCGTCGGCAAAGGGCTGTTTTACGGCGGCGGATTCCATCAGCTCGGCATACAGTGCCTTGGATTCATTTCGGTTGCAGCATATGTTCTTATTGTAATGTATATCGTATTTAAAATTATCGATAAGACGGTGGGCCTTCGTGTTCCGGAGCAGGTTGAAATTGACGGACTGGATATTCATGAACATGGTCTAACGAGCGCTTATTCCGGTTTCGCGATTACGGATGTCACTGATATGGAAATGGATGTAAACGAAAATACTGATTTAGGAGAAGATGACTATGATAAGGCCTCCGAAGCGAAAAAGAACGCGGCGGTAAAAGTTATACGGGAAGCCCCGGTATTCAGCGATTCGGATACAGGCATGCATAAGGTCTCCATTATCTGCCGTCTGTCTAAATTCGATGCTCTTAAAAAAGCTTTGAATGAACTTGGCGTTACCGGAATGACAATGTATCAGGTAATGGGAAGCGGCATTGAAAAGGGATCTACGCAGAAATACCGCGGCGCTGTCGTTGATTCTACGCTTCTTCCTAAGGTGAAAGTAGAAGTAATCGTTGGTTCGATCCCGGTAGATGATGTTATTGAAACGGCAAAGCGGGCTCTCTATACAGGGCATATCGGCGA
>JAQXNW010000121.1 GCA_029098205.1 Eubacteriales bacterium
TGGGAGGTTGGGAGAACACCTGTATCCGTTGAATACAGCATAAAAAACAAAGAACTCCCCCTCAAATGGGGGGGAGTACGCTCAGAAATGCCTGATGCAGGATCAAAGCCCAATTATTCTGCTCAGGCATTTTGTATACAAGAAAAGAGGCTGCCGCACCCGGCATAATTTTTTGCCTAATGCAACAGCCCCGTTTTTATTTTCCTAATGTTCGTTTCTTATGCCGGATTAGATTTCGCTCCTCATCCCTCCCAAAAAGCCGCATCACTATTAAATCGAGAAAATCTTGATCATCATCTCACCGCGATTTCGAACTTCCATTTTACGAAAAATATTCTTAAAATGTTCCTTCACCGTATTGATGCTGATATGAAGCTCTTCCGCTATCTCATTGTTTCGATATCCCTTGATCACAAGCTCAACCACCGCTTTCTCCCGCTCTGTCAGAGAATATTGCGTAAAAAGGCTGGAAATACTTGCTGTCAGAAAACTACGGAACCATGTCGATGAAAAGATTGAAACTGGGTAATAAGTCTTGATATTGCCTTCCGAATCTAGCACATTATATACCAAAACTTCCAGAATATAATCTTCCTGAACCATCGTCTGCTGAATATTCAGCTGCCGCCGTTTCATTTCAACGACATGCTTCTTCACCTCTGCTGCAAACGCCTCCATTGCCTCGGAAAACAGTGTTTTCTTCGTTATGCAGCTGATCCTATGTATTGCCAAATTATTAAAGCGAAGAACTTTAAATTCTTCATCATAGAGAACGATACCGAACGTCAACATTTCATAAACAAGAGAATCAATATAATTATTTCTCGCAGCGATTTCATCACCGATGAATCCGCTCATTCGATGGCGCAGGACATCCGCCACGATCTCACAGATCTCCAACTCCTCTTCTGAAAACGGTTGCGAAGCATCCGTTCGAAACAGCCGAATCCCTGACCCATTATTTTCCGAATTAAACGCGACAAACTCAGTGATTCCGGCTTCTTTAAGCCGCATAGGATACACATGATTCCGAAACGAATCTGTCTTTTCGGTTTCATACCGCGTCGTCCTGCTGATTGCCATCCCCGAAGCTCTGTGTCCGAAATCGAAAACTGGATCGTTAATATAAAATCCCGGCCGGCTTATTGCTACGAAGCGCGGATCGTCCCGCGTATCCATAAATACATTCCGTAATTCCCCAAAATCTCCAATGTCCAGATAAACCGCGGCATCATACGGCACAACAAAATAAAGCAATTTGATTGCGGACTGCATCGGATCCGGCGTTGACGCTAATGTAACGATATAATTAATCAATTTCTTATAATTCGCTTCCGAAATCACGCGCATCTCACCTCATTTTTTCTGCCTTGTCTATTTCTGTCATACAAAATAATCGTAATAATATTCTGATATTTCAATTATATCTTCCCGACCACCGATTGCAAGAAAAAATCTGTGCCCAGGCACCACGATTTTTCCCCGCCCCTCAATCCGCAGACATCCCTACAAACCTTCTAAGCGGAAAAAGAAAAAAACAGCAGCAATCTTGATATGCACCCAGAAAACTGGATACATGATCTGAACTAAGTCTAACACATAGATGCTTCCCTGTATTTTACAGGGGCATCCAATTTGTTTTTCCCTTGATTCTTTTGTTGTAATAATATATATACTCTTTGACCACTCACGAATTCGGAATCCTTTTGCGGTCTGCCATTTCTCATATAAAAAAGGCAAGTATGTCCCAACTCCTCATATTTGTGTTTCCAACTCCATAACAGACTGCTATTAATTCCGGCTGAAATGGCTACCGAATTGATCAATTCTCCTGCAAGAGTTCTGACAACAAGTTCTAAACGTTCTTCTGCAGTCCATTCCTTGTTACGACCTGTACAATTCAATACCTCCGGGCCTCAGACTTCCTCGACTCTGGCCCATACACGGATCTTCATATGGAAATTCTATGTATTAATCCCATCCGGAGTTTCCGGGTAGACACCTTTGCAATACATTTCGATACATTTTTGAACTCATTTGAGTAACGCATAAAAGCAGCCACTTTGCTGGTTGTTCAGTAAAGAGGGTACATATTACATATCATCCCGTCACTCTTTTTTATTTTATCCGAGTAGGACGAAGAACCCACGGAGGGGTTCGATGATGACATTCCTGCCGACGGCCAAGCGCCCGCGCGGAGGCCGAGGCATGGAATGTCACATGCAAAGCCCGCCCGCGGGAATCTGATTTTTCTTCCCGCGGACTGCGGGCGCCTGCAGTCCCTGCATCCTCCGCCAGATGTAATTTTAAAAACCGCTGGAATCAGCCAAAACGGTTGAAATTCCAGCGGTTTTTTAGTGTAAAAAGCGTTACATTTTATGGCAAAATAAGGCAAAAAAGTGCCCATTTTTGGGTCCACTATGCCACACTTTATGCCACACTTTTTCAGAAGCCGGCCGCAATTTCCGATTATCCCCAGATAAACCCGGTCATTGCCATCGATCCTAAATTGCAAACATTATTGAATACATGTGCCTTGTTCCCGTCCGCTACGCCGAGGCAATAGACCAACGGCAGATAGTGCTCGGGAGTCGGAACGGCATAGGCTGCCTCCGGGCCATCGGTATAATGAATGACTTTGTCCCTGACTCCGGTCTTGACGGCGTCAACGATGTAGTCGTTAAAGGCGTGCGTCATTTCGGTTCCATCGGGATTGTCCCATTCCACACGGCGAAGATTATGCACTACATTTCCGCTTCCGAAAATCAGATACCCCTCCTCACGAAGCGCAGAAAGCTTCTGGCCGATCTGCCAGCATTCTTCCGCTTTCCGCGTACTGTCAACCGAAAGCTGAACGACCGGGATGTCTGCCTTAGGAAACATGTGGACAAGAACTGTCCAGGTGCCATGATCAATGCCCCAGGAATCGTCAATGGAAACCAGGCCGCCAAGAACTGCCTGAATCCTGTTCGTCAGACCCGGATCACCGGTTACAGGATATTTTACCTGATACAGCTCTTCCGGAAATCCGTACATATCATAAACCTGTCTTGGATTAACCGCACTCTGGGTATAGGTTCCTTCTGTGTACCAATGAGCGGAAATGGCCAGAATTGCCTTCGGCTTCCCGTATTCCGCAATCACATTTCTGCCGACTGTCTCCATGCCGGCGGTAATCTCATTGTTTTCCAGCGCGATCATCGGACTGCCATGACCGGAAAAAATAACGGGTGCGCGCATTTATATCATCCTCCGTTCTGAGAAGCATCCACTGCCTTTTCGCATTACTGCCGGCTTTTTTCAGACATCAAATTCCTCAATCAAATCCAGCATTCCGCGGATTTCCGCATGGCCGTTCTCCAGATAGAAAAGACCCATTTCCCAGCCGTTCTTATCATACATGGCCATAATCTCCGGCATGGCCCGGCGGACCTTCTCAAGAAGAGCATCGTCCTTCACAATTTTGACGGTCCCATCGTAGCGAAGAAATTTATTTTTGTTCAACGCAAGAATTTCCACCTTGGGATTTTCTGTCAGCTGTCTATACACATTCTTGAACGTGCCGCAGCCAAAGTACAGCCTGCCTCCGTCCAGCATATAAAACCCGAACGGTCTTCCTTTCGGCTGATCCCCATCAATTGTCAAAAAGTCAAAAACCTTAGCCTCATCCAGAAATTCATTGATTTTTTCTATGTTTGTCATTGCAGTCTCTCTTCCTGGTGACCATGTATTAACGTGGTTCAATAATACAATTGTATTAGAAGAATAACAAGTACGCTTTTTCATGATTCTGATGTACCTTTATCCTGACAACTCCCACCATGATCACAGCCGGCATCGAAAATGCGTCAAAGCGAGGCATGACTGCAAAGTCTAACGAAGCCATCCAGCGCATAAGCTCGATCAACACGGTCTCCTCTGACAAGACCGGATTCCTGACATATCGAAACTCAGCATTATGGCCATCCGCCTCTTTACGTTCCGTATTCAGCGGATGAAATTCTGAAGTGTGAAAGCATTGCCAAATCACGCTCGGAAAATCTGATTATTTCGGCGATCCGTGAATCTTCTTTCACAACTTCTAAATCCTACCGTGCTGACTTACTATCCTTCTGACCAAAAATCTCTATAGCCGAACATAACAAGCCAAAACGAAAAAAACGGCAGCAATTTTACTGCCGCCGAAAAAATATTCTCTGATTAAAGTACTGCTACCGCGTCCATTTCAAGCTGCGCACCGCCAGCAAATTTCACGACCTGCATCGCGATACGTCCCGGAAGATACCCATCCTTAAAATACGTTGGATATACGGCGTTAAAATCCGCCATCTTGCTCAGATCCGTAACATAGACATTGATCTTTACAATGTCATTCATCGTACCACCGCAAGCTTCAATCGTCGCCTTCATGTTTTCCATCGCGTATTTTGCTTCAATTCGCATATCGCCATCCCCAACTATGTCGCCGGTTTCCGGATCGTCACCACAAAGTCCCGAGATATAGATGGTATCCCCTGCCTTGATCGCCTGCGAATACGGTGCTGTCGGCGCGGTTGCCTTCTTCGTGAAAATTACTTCCTTCTTCATCAATTTCTCCTTACGTGTAATCCAAATTTTCCCATCGAGTTGCCAACTTTCCGCTATTATTCTATGATTTTTCATTTTAGGGAAATCCGTATCTTCGTAAATCACCGATAAGTGTATTTTTTCTAGCTCTAATAGGTGATTGCGATAAATATGGATCAACATTTCAGTGAATTCTATTCTTTAACTTAGCGATAAGCCTCAGTTCTTAATACCTTTCGTCCAGGATCTCTCTGATGACTTTCATGCCAATCCCGTTACCAGTAACAACGATTGCGACATTGCTGCCCGGCTTAATGACTCCCGGCCGCATCGCATAAGCGATCCCGACACTGCTCGCGCCTTCCGGAATGACTTTATGGTTTTCCATAACATAAGCGATACCATCGGCGATTTCTTTCTCCGACACCTGAATTTTCTCATCAACATAATCTCTCGTGATATCGAACGTGTATTTGTTATTCAATCCGATCCCTCCGAGAAGGCTGTCGGCAAGCGTAGGTTCTTCCGGCATCTCAATTGGGTGACCCACCTTCAGACTTTCAATCATGACAGCGGCAGGTTCCTGTGAAATTCCAATAACCTTCACATCCGGAACCGTCATCTTCGCGCCCAGCGTTACACCGGAAATCAGACCACCG
This sequence comes from Eubacteriales bacterium, assembly GCA_029098205.1. Taxonomy (GTDB): domain Bacteria; phylum Bacillota; class Clostridia; order Peptostreptococcales; family Anaerovoracaceae; genus Aminicella. Next base: position 5,226 of record JAQXNW010000121.1, read on the forward strand.
CCCGAAATTGGCACAAGAAAAGTATCCACTTCCGGAAAATCTTCAATGATTTCCAGAGCGATCGTACCCTGCCCGCAGATGATCTCTTTGTCATCAAACGGTGGAATGACGGTAACGCCTTCTTTCTCCTGAAGCTCGTAACAGAAATCTCCGGCTCTGTCCTGCGAATCCCAGTTCTGAAGGATTGTCGGTCCCCAACGTCCAATGTTTTTAACTTTCACTTCCGGGACATTCCGCGACATACAGACGGTTGCCGGGATTCCTAGACAGGACGCAACATACGCAACAGCCATGCCATGATTCCCCGTTGAAAAAGTAGAAACTCCTTTTGCTCTCTGCTCGGGGGTCAGACTAAGGATCTTATTTGCAGCGCCTCTGATCTTGAACGCGCCGATGGCCTGAAGGTCTTCCAGCTTCAAATATACATTCGCATGTGTCATTTCACTAAGCTTCGATGAATATACAAGCGGCGTGCGAGTAACGTACGGTTTGATCCGCTGTTTTGCTTTCCAGATATCTCTGGATGTAATGTCTTTTACTTTACTGTCCATATTGCTTTC